>JBBIGT010000053.1:0-13531 GCA_037447395.1 Comamonadaceae bacterium
CCGGCCAACGGCATCTACGCCGTTTTTCCGCAGCGCAAACACTTGCCGGCGCGCGTGCGCCTGTGGGTCGAATTCCTCAAGCAGCAATACGCCCGGGCGACCTTCTGGAGCGGTCGTGGCTGAGATGGCGGGTGATAGCCCGCGCAAGGGCGTGATCATTTGCGCCGACGACTTTGCCGTCAACGCCAGCGCCTCGCTGGGCATCGCGCGGCTGGCGCAGCTCGGACGCATCAACGCCACCAGTGCCATGGTGTTGTCGCCGCGCTGGGCGCAAGACGCCGCGTTGTTGCAGCCGGTGCGCCAACGCATCGACGTCGGCCTGCACCTGGACTGGACCAGTGACTTTGCCGTCGCTGCCGGCCACGGCCTGCCGCTGGGCGCGGCCATGCGCCGGGCGGTGCTCGGTGGTTTTGCGCAGGCGCAGGCGCGCACGCTGATCGAACACCAGCTCGATGCGTTTGAGGCGCAGTGGCACGCCGCGCCCGACTTTGTCGACGGCCACCAGCACGTGCAGCAGTTTGCCGGCATTCGCCAGGCGCTGGTGGCGGTGCTGGCGCGGCGCTACGGCACGTTGCCCGTCAAACCGTACTTGCGCATCTCACGCGCGCCCGGCGGGTCGGCCGGCGTCAAGGGGTGGATCATTGGCGCGATGGGTGCAAATGCTCTTGAAACTATAGCTAGTAACGTCCGTATTTACGGGTCTAACGGCCTGTTTGGCATCTATGATTTCAGCGGTGACGCGGCGCGCTACGCCGCGCTGATGAGGCGCTGGCTGGCGCAAATGCCCGCTGGCAGCATCCTGATGTGCCACCCGGCTCAAGCGGCCGAGCCGGGCGACGAGATCGGTGTGGCGCGCTTGCAGGAATACGCCTATCTGGCTGGGCCGACGTTCGCGCAGGCGCTGCTGGCGGCGCGCGTGCAGCCGCTGCGCGGGGGGCAGGCGTTGCGCCAGAGCCGGGCGACGGCGTAGGGCGGGCGACTGGGATCGGCCACCTAAAATCCGTCGGTGACTGAAATCTATGCTCATCAATTTCCCCCCAGATCGACCTTGTCCGAGCGGCAAAAGTCCTGGTTGACGTTGGCCGTCTTGTGGCTGTTGCTGCTGTTGCTGGCGGGCCTGCGGCCGCTGGCGGTACCCGACGAAGGGCGCTACGGCGAGATCGGCCGCTGGATGCTTGTCAGCGGCGACTGGCTGACACCACGCCTGAACGGCCTGCCGTTCTTCCACAAGCCGGCGTACCTGTACTGGCTGGAGGCGATCAGCCTGGCGGTGTTTGGCGTGCACGAGCTGGCTTTGCGGCTGGTGCCGGCGCTGCATGCCGGGCTGATGCTTGTCGCGCTGTATCTCGGCGCACGGCAAATGTGCTCGGAGCCCCTTGCCCGGCGCGCCGTCGTCATGCTTGGCAGCAGCCTGGGCTTTTTGGTCGGCGGCCAGTACGTTAACCACGACATGCTGGTGGCCAGCTGGATTGGCGTGGCCATCTGGTGTTTCGCCTTGGCCTGCATGGCCGGTGCCAGGCCCGACGCGGCGCTGGCGCGCTGGGGCTTTGTGGCTTGCGCGCTGGGCATGCTCAGCAAGGGCCTGATCGGCATCGTCCTGCCGGGGCTGGTGATTTTTTTCTGGCTGCTGTGGACGCGGCAATTCAAAAAAATCTTCTACCTGCCGTGGCTCAGCGGGCTGGCCTTGTTTGCCGTGATCGCCCTGCCGTGGTTTGTGCTGGCGCAGCAAACGTACCCGGGGTTTTTTGACTACATGTTTATTGGCCAGCAGTTCAACCGCTACACCGCGTCGGTTTACAACAACCCGCAGCCGTGGTGGTTCTACCTGCTGGCGCTGACGCTGCTGTTGTTTCCGTGGCTGTTCTTTGCCCTGGGCCAGGTGCGCCGGGTCACCACCATGACGCGCGCCACGGCGCTGGACATTGCGCCAGACGGTTGGCGCCTGTGCTGGGTCTGGTTGCTGGCGATCCTGTTGTTCTTCTCGCTGCCCAACTCCAAGCTCATTGGCTACATCCTGCCGGTGCTGCCGCCACTGGCCTTGCTGGCGGCCGTTGGCTGGCAGCGCAGCATGGCGCACCGGGCGCTGGCCCGGCCGGTGTTCGCCGGCATCGTCGTGCTCAACGTCGCCGTGGCGCTGGCGTTGATGCTCAAGGTGGGTGACGTCACGCGCGTCAGCCGCACGCAGGACGTGGCCGCCGTGCTGGCGTGCGCGGCGGCGCCGCAAGACACGGTGTACGTGTCCGACGCGTACCCCTATGACCTGCCGTTTTACGCCCAGACGACACGGCCGCTGGTGGTGCTGGCCGACTGGCCCGCGTTGCGCCAGAGCGTCGGTGACGACTGGCAACGCGAGCTGTTTGAGGGCGCTGACTTTGACGCCGCCGCGGCGCAGGCCTTGCAGCCGCTGGAGCGCCTGCGCCAGGCCGCCGAGCGCCCGGGCGCCTGGTTTGTGACGCGCACGGGCAGTGCGTTGGTGCCGGCTCAGACCGGCTGGGCCCTGGCGTACGCCGGCGCTGGCTGGTCGCTGTACCGCTCGGGCGCGCCGGCGGCCGATGCGTCAGCGGCGAAAAGCCCAGAAGCGGCTGAGCACAAAAGTTTGCCCGGCTGCAAAGACCAGCGCCAGAAATAGCGCTACCAGCGACGGCAGGCGCAAGGCCCGCAGCAGCAGCACAAAAACCAGTTCGTTGCTGGCAAAGCCGGCCAGCGCCGTCACGGCAAAGCGTTGAAAACTGGTGGCCACCGTGGTGCCAGCGTCCTTGAAGCTGAGCCATCGGTGCCCGGCAAAGCTGACAAAAAATGCGATCACAAAGCCCAGCGCGTTGGCCGCTTCGGGCCACAGGTAGCGCTGGGTGACGGCAAAGACGGCCATGTGTGTCAGCGCCGCGGCGCTGCCAACCGCCAGAAACCAGAACGTCGAAGCGCTCGATATGAATGCAAGCGCGCGTGTCACTCGCGGCGGGCGCGGCGACAGGCTCGGGCAAGCCGCTGCCGATGCGCTGGCTCACCAGATAGTTCGGCCGCTGTTTGACTTCTTCATAAATGCGGCCGACGTACTCGGACAGGATGCCGATCGACATCAGCTGGATGCCGCTGAAGAACATCATGCCCACCACAATGGTGGCGTAGCCCGGCACGGCGATGCCGGTGATGAAATATTCGCCAATGACCCACAGGCCGTAGCCCAGCGCGATCAGCGACAGCAGCGAACCGGTCAGCGTCAAGGCGCGCAAGGGCGCGATCGAGAACGCCAGAATGCCGGTGAAGGCCAGCGACAGCGAGCCACGCAGACCAAAGTGGCTCTTGCCGTCGAGTCGCGGCAGCGGTTCGTAGTCGATGGCGGTGCTGTTGAAACCGACCCAGGCGTACAAGCCCTTCATGAAACGGTTGCGTTCGGTCAGGCGCTTGAGCGCGTCAACGACCTGGCGGTCCATCAGGCGAAAGTCGCCGGCGTTGGCCGGAATTTTCACGCGATTGCCCAGGTTGACCAGTTTGTAAAACCAGCCGGTCAAGGTGATCTGCAGACTCGATTGGTCGTGCCGCGTGCGCCGGATGGCGTAGACCACGTCGGCGCCGTCGCGCCACTTGGCCAGCATCTCAGGGGCCAGCGACACCGGGTGTTGCCCGTCGCCGTCCATCAGCAGCACCACGTCGCCGCGCGCCGCCTCGATGCCGGCGGTCAGCGCTGGCTCCTTGCCAAAATTACGCGACAGCTTCAGGTAGACCACCTGCGGGTGCGCCTGGCACACCATGCGCATCACGGTGGCAGTGTCGTCGCGACTGCCGTCGTCGACGACGATCAGTTCGACCTGCGCGCTCAGGCCGGTCAAGGTGGCCAGCACCTGGTCGATCAGCGCCGCCAGGTTGCGGGCTTCGTTGTATGCCGGGATGACGCAGCTCAGGGACGGGCTCAGGTGGTGACGCGCTTGCATAGGTGGGATCATGCCAAAAGAAAACCCCGCCCAGTTTAACTGGCGGGGTTTTCAGTGGCTACGGCGCCCGGTAAGGCGCGAGCGAATTACTTGCTCAGGCACTCTTTCATGAAGGCCTTGCGCGGGGCGCCCTTGAGCGCCTTGTCGCCGGCTTCCTTGTTGCAGGTCTTCATTTTTTCTTGCTGCGCCAGTTGCGCCGGGCTCTTGCCTGTCTCCGCGGCAGCGGGTTTGGCGCTCAGGCATTCCTTCATGAAGGCTTTGCGTTCGTCGCCTTTCTTGTCGCCCGCATCCTTGTTACACGTGGCCATCTTGCCCTGCTGCGCCGTTTTGCCGGCAGGAGCAGCTTCGCCGGCGGCGAAAGCGCTACCCAGACAGAGGGACAAACCCAGACCGAAAAGAATGACCTGCTTCTTCATGTGTGTGACTCCTGGTTGATGAAAGGTGAAAAAATCCCGGGCGGGATTGCAACACACAACGTCGGCACTGGCAACGCCGTTGACCGATCTGTTGTAACAGCGCACCTCGGTGGCGGTGTTGGCGTTGCTGCCGTGGCGTGGATGGCCGCCGCCTAAAATCGGCGCCATGCTCCATGTCAAAAACGAACTTCTTGCCGGCTTGCGCGCCGCGTTGGACGCGCTCCTGCCTGGCGCCGGCGCCAAAGCGGCTTTCGAGTCGCCCAAAGTCGCCGCCCATGGCGATCTGGCCACCACCGCGGCCATGCAACTGGCCAAACCACTCAAACAAAACCCGCGCCAACTGGCCGAGACGCTGAAGGCGACGCTATTGGCCAGCGCCGCTTACCAGACCTGGGTCGACGCCATCGACATCGCCGGGCCGGGCTTCATCAATATCGTGCTCAAGCCGGCAGCCAAGCAGCAGGTGCTGCGCAGCGTCTTGACGCAAACCGACCACTACGGCAGGCAAGCGGCCAACGGCCAGCGCATGCTGGTGGAATTTGTCTCGGCCAACCCCACCGGGCCGTTGCACGTCGGCCACGGTCGCCAAGCGGCGCTGGGCGACGCGCTGTGCAACCTGTTTGCCACGCAAGGCTGGCAGGTCTGGCGCGAGTTTTATTACAACGACGCCGGTGTGCAGATTGCCACCCTGGCCAGCAGCACGCAGTTGCGCGCCAAGGGCTTCAAACCGGGCGACGCCTGCTGGCCAACCGACGCCGACAACCCGTTGAGCAAAAACTTCTACAACGGTGACTACATCGCCGACATTGCGGCGGACTTTCTGGCCAAGAAAACCGTCAAGTCCGACGACCGCCAATTCACCGCCAGCGGCGACGCCGACGATCTGGAGAGCATCCGTCAGTTTGCCGTGGCCTACCTGCGCCACGAGCAGGATCTGGATTTGCAAGCCTTTGCCGTCAAGTTTGATAACTATTATTTAGAGAGCAGCTTGTACACCACTGGCAAGGTCGAAGCGGCTGTCAAACGTTTGATCGACGGCGGCAAAACCTATGCGCAGGACGGTGCGCTGTGGCTCAAGTCGACCGATTACGGCGACGACAAAGACCGCGTCATGCGCAAGCAAGACGGCACGTACACCTACTTCGTGCCCGACGTGGCCTACCACATCGACAAGTGGCAGCGCGGCTTTCAAAAGGTCATCAACATCCAGGGTACCGACCACCACGGCACCATCGCCCGCGTACGCGCCGGCCTGCAGGCGGCCAATGTCGGCATTGCGCCGGACTTTCCCGACTACGTGCTGCACACCATGGTGCGCGTGGTGCGCGGCGGCCAAGAAGTCAAGATCAGCAAGCGCGCCGGCAGCTATGTGACGCTGCGCGATTTGATCGACTGGACATCGAAGGACGCGGTGCGCTTCTTTTTGCTCAGCCGCAAGCCCGACACCGAGTACACCTTTGACGTCGACCTGGCCGTGCAAAAGAACAACGACAACCCGGTCTATTACGTGCAGTACGCGCACGCGCGCATCTGCTCGGTGCTGGCCGCCTGGGGTGGTGACGTGGCAGCGCTGGCTGACGCGGATTTGACCGCGCTGAGCAGTGCGCCCGCCTTGAGCCTGATGCTGTTGCTGGCCAAATATCCAGAGATGTTGAGCGCCGCCGCCACCGGTTTGGCGCCGCACGACGTCACCTTTTACCTGCGCGAGCTGGCCGCCAGCTACCACAGTTACTACGACGCCGAGCGCATTCTGGTCGACGACGAAGCGTTAAAACTGGCGCGTCTGGCGCTGGTCGCCGCCACCGCGCAGGTGTTGCGCAACGGCTTGGCGGTGCTGGGCGTCAGCGCGCCGCAAAAAATGTAGCTCGTAAATTATTGAGAAGGGAGACGACGACCATGATGAATCGGCAAAGCGGTGGCACGTTCTGGGGTTTCGTTCTGGGCCTGGTGGTCGGACTGGCCGTGGCACTGGTGGTGGCGGTGTACGTCACCAAGGTGCCGGTGCCGTTCCTGAACCGCGGCGCCGGTCAGAGCAACGAGCTCGACGCCGGCGAGGTCAAAAAGAACAAGGACTGGGATCCCAACGCGCCGCTCTACGGCAAGAACCCGGCCCGCCCGGCGCCACCTGAGCAGATCATGCCGGCGGCCAGTGCGGCAGTGCCGGGTGTTGCCAAGGGCGAGCTCGCCCCGGCCGTCACGGCCGACCCCTTGGGCGATTTGCTCAAAGCCAAAGAAGGCGTGGCCAAGTCGGCGCCAGCGGGCATGGCCGCCGATCCGTTTGTCTATTTCGTGCAGGTCGGCGCGTTTCGCACCATCGAAGATGCCGAGAGTCAACGCGCCAAGTTGTCGCTGGCGGGTATCGAGACCAAGATCAGCGAGCGTGACCAAGCCGGTCGCGTGGTCTACCGCGTGCGCGTGGGCCCGCTGCAAACGCGCGACGAGGCCGACAAAGCCAGGGCCACACTCGACGCCAGCGGCATCGACGCGGCGCTGGTGCGGGCGCAGCGCTGAAGTATTCTTTGGAACCTTTCATCGCACCCGGTCTCTGACGCGGCTGTTCAACACAAACCTGGAATCGAAGGATGGAACGTCGAGATTTTTTAACCGTTGCCGGCGTTGCCGCAACGCTGGGGTCGCCTCTGGCCGTTGGCTCGGCGCTGGCGCAACAGCCGGCGCAGGCCCCGTTGGCAGCGGGCAAGATGCTGGCCGGGCGCGACTATCGCCCGCTGCAACAGCCGGCACCGGTGGACACGCCAGCCGGCAAGATCGAACTGCTGGAGTTTTTCTGGTACGGCTGCCCGCACTGCAACGCTTTTGAGCCGGTGCTGGCGCAGTGGGTCAAGGCGCTGCCGGCCGACGTGGTCTTCAAGCGCGTGCCGATCGCTTTTCAATCGAGCTTTGTGCCGCAACAACAATTGTTTTATGCGTTGGAGGCCATGGGCCTGGTCGACAAGTTGCATGCCCAGGTGTTTGCCGCCATCCATCGCGAGCGGCGCAAGCTCAGCACGGTGGCGGACATTGCTGCCTGGATCGCCGCGCAAGGCGTCGACGGCGCCGTTTTCAAAGGACACTTTGATTCGTTTACGGTGGCAGCCAAGGTGCGCCGGGCCACGCAGTTGATGAACGCCTACGGCGTCGAGGGCGTTCCGGCGCTGGGCGTGGCCGGGCGTTTTTATACCGACGGCGAGTTGACCCACTCGATGGAACGGGCGCTGCAGGTGGTCAGTTTCCTGCTGACCGAAGTGCGTGCCGGCCGCTGAGTCGCGGCCGGCTGATTTCGCTCAGGATTTGTCGACGCCAGGCGGCCTTGAGGTCGTCGGCGTGGCTACAATCTTTCGCATGATGATGCAAGATTCATGCCTTTATGGTTAAGCCGCCCTTTTCCTGCGCGGTCGTGTTGTTGCTGGCACTGGGGACGGGCTTGGCGCACGCCGAAAAAGCCGACCGCGACAAGCCGATGAACGTCGAAGCCGACGCTTTGCGTTACGACGACGCCCAGCAGGTCAGCGTCTTTACCGGACGCGTCGTGCTGACCAAGGGCACGATCGTCATTCGCGGCGGCAAAGTTGACGTGCGTCAAGACCCACAGGGCAATCAGTTCGGCGTCGTTACCGCCGAGCCCGGCAGGCTGGCTTTTTTCCGGCAAAAGCGCGAGGCGCTGGATGAATTCATCGAGGGCGAGGCGCAGACCATTGACTACGACGGCCGCGCCGACACTGTCAAGTTTGTCGGCAACGCCCGTCTGCGCCGGCTGGTCGGCAGTCAGGTCAACGACGAATTCAAGGCCGAGGTGATTCATTACAACAACGTCACCGAGGTGTTCACCCTCGACGGCGCCGCCGCTCCCGTGGGTCAGGTCGGGGCACCGGCCGGGCGCGTGCGCGCGCTGTTGACGCCCAAGGTTGACGCCGCGGCAGCGGCCTCGTCGGCGCCATCCAGCGCCGCGGCCCCTGGCGTGCCGTTGCGCGAATCGACGACGTTGCGCGGAGCGCGCCCATGACCGCCTCTGAGGCCCCGGCGCAGCGTGCGAGCGGGCGTGGCGACGGCGACGACTGCAGCAGCTGCCTGCAAGCGCAGCACCTGAAAAAGTTCTACGGCAGCCGCGAGGTCGTCAAAGACGTTTCGCTGTCGGTTCATAAAGGCGAAGTGGTCGGTTTGCTCGGACCCAACGGCGCCGGCAAAACGACGTCGTTCTACATGATTGTCGGCCTGGTGCGCGCCAGCGCCGGCGACATCAGCATCGACGGCCAGTCGATCGAACACATGCCGATCCATCGCCGCGCCCGGCTGGGGCTGAGCTACCTGCCGCAAGAGGCGTCGATCTTTCGCAAGCTCAACGTTGAAGACAACGTGCGCGCCGTGCTCGAGCTGCAGGTCGACGCGCATGGCCGGGCCTTGTCGGCTCCAGAGATTGAAAAGCGCCTGAGCGCACTGCTGCAGGATTTGCGCGTCGATCATCTGCGCCAGTCCAGCGCGCTGTCGCTGTCCGGCGGCGAGCGCCGGCGCGTCGAGATTGCCCGGGCGCTGGCGACGCAGCCGCGCTTCATCTTGCTCGACGAGCCGTTTGCCGGCATCGACCCGATCGCCGTGATCGAGATCCAACGCATCATCAGTTTTTTGAAGAGTCGCGGCATTGGCGTGCTGATTACCGACCACAACGTGCGCGAAACGCTGGGCATTTGTGACCACGCGTTCATCATCAGCGAGGGGCGCGTGCTGGCGCAGGGCACGCCAGCCGACATTGTCGATGACGCCGACGTGCGCCGGGTGTACCTTGGCGAACACTTCAGGATGTAGATGAAACCGAGCTTGCAGCTGCGCGTTTCGCAGCATCTGGCCCTGACGCCGCAACTGCAACAGTCGATCCGGCTGCTGCAGTTGTCGACGCTCGAGCTGGGCCAGGAGGTCAGCCAAATGCTCGACGACAACCCGTTTCTCGAGCGCGCCAGCGACGAGGCCGAGCGAGAATCGTTTGGTCTGGCACAAGCCGACACACCGCTCAGCGGTGGCGACGCGGCGTTGGAAGCCGCGTCGTATGCGTCGTTCGACGCGCCACGGGCCAAGGGTACCGAGGGCGACGACGATGCACCCGACACCGTGTTGTCGTCGGACGACGCGCTCGACTGGGACGGTGACGGCAGCGTCAGCCTGCCACCCGACGACAGTGAGTGGGGCGGCGATGCGCCCGCGCGCGGCAACAATCTGAGCCGCGACGACGACGTTGACGCTACCGGCCTGGCCAGTGACCAGGAGTCCCTGCAAAGCTTTTTGCACCGCCAGGCGTTGGCCTTGTACCTGGGCGACGAGGACGCCGCGGCGCTGCGCTTTCTGATCGAGTCGCTCAACGACGACGGTTATCTGGACGACGACTTGGCCGAGCTGGCGCGCGGCCTGGCCGGCTTGGATGACGACGAGTTCGAACAACTGCTGCACCACTTCACCGTGGCTCTGCATCTGCTTCAAAGCCTGGAGCCGGTGGGAGTCGGCGCGCGCCACCTGGCCGAGTGCCTGACGCTGCAGTTGCGCGCGCTGCGTGGCAGCGCGGCGTGCAGCGTCGACACGGTCGACGTGGCCTTGCGCATTTGTGCGCAACCGCTGGATTTGTTGGCGCGTCGTGACGTCAAACGGTTGGCGCCGCTGGTCGACGCCAGCGACTCGGCCGTGCGCAACGCCATCGGCCTGATTGGTCACTTGGAGCCCAAGCCCGGGCGGCGTTTTGTCGACGTGCAGCGCAACGTTGTCATTCCCGACGTGCTGGTGCTGCGCAACGACGCTGCCAGCGCGCCGACCTTCGAGGTGCGGCTCAACCCCGAGGTGCTGCCGCGCCTGCGCGTGCACGACGTTTACGCCGGCGCGCTCAAGGGCTACAAGGCCAGCGGCAGCGACGCCGCCAACGCCCTGGCGCTGCAGCAACGGCTGCAGGAGGCGCGCTGGTTCATCAAGAACATCCAGCAGCGTTTTGACACCATCCTGCGTGTCAGCACCGCCATCGTCGAGCGACAAAAAGCTTTCTTCATCCACGGTGAGCTGGCCATGCGCCCGCTGGTGCTGCGCGAAATTGCCGACGAGCTGGGGCTGCACGAATCGACCATCAGCCGCGTCACCACGGCCAAGTACATGGCCACGCCGCATGGCACGTTCGAGCTGAAGCATTTCTTCGGCTCGGGCCTGGCCACCGAATCGGGCGGCAACGCCTCGAGCACCGCGGTGCGTGCGCTGATCAAGCAGTTCATCGATTCCGAAAACCGCAAAAAGCCCTTGAGCGACAGCCAGCTCTCCGACATGCTCAAAGAGCAAGGCATCGAATGCGCCCGCCGCACCGTGGCCAAATACCGCGAAGGCCTGCGCATCGCCACCGCGTCGCTGCGCAAAGAATTGTGAGACTTTGCGGGACAGACCAAGATTTGCGGAGCAAATTTGCTCTGTCCCCAACACTTTGTCGGATGTTGGATGTTCGACTTTGCGGGACAGACCAGGATTTGCGGAGCAAATTTGCTCTGTCCCCAACACTTTGAGCCACGTCATGCAACAACTGCAACTCTTTCTCCCCTGCGCCGCTGGCGTCGAGGACTACCTTGCCGCCGAGGTACTGCGCATCACCGGCTTGCCTCCCGGCTGCATCACCAAGCAGCGCGGCGGCGTGGCGGTGCGCACCTCGCTGGCGCAGGCCATGCTGCTCAATCTGTACAGCCGCCTGGCGCAGCGCGTGCTGGTGCTGCTGCGCTACAGCGAGTACCGCTCGGAACAAGACCTGTACCGCGCCGCCAGCGAGGTGGCGTGGGAGCGCTGGTTCACGCCGCGCGAGTCGATCAAGGTCGAAGTGACCGCGCAACACAGCCCGTTGACCAGTCTGAACTTTGCCGCGCTCAAAATCAAGGACGCGGTGTGTGACCGCTTTCGCGTCGTCGCCAACGGCGTGCGCCCGGATGTCAACACGCAGTGGCCCGACGTGCGCATCTACGCGCACCTGACCACCGACGCCTGTTCGCTTTACATCGACACTTCGGGCGAACCGCTGTTCAAGCGCGGCTGGCGGGTTGACAAGGGTGACGCACCCTTAAAAGAAACCCTGGCCGCGGCGATGATCGCCGCCAGCGGCTGGCTCGACGGCGAGGGCGACCTGCAGCCCTTGTATGACCCCTGCTGCGGCAGCGGCACCATCGCCATCGAAGCGGCGCAAATGGCCTGCAACATGCCCGCCGGTGGACAGCGCCACTTTGCCTTCGAGAAGTTCGTGCCGTTTCAGAAGTCGCTCTGGGATGATATGAAAAAAGAAGCGCTTGACGCTGTGACGATGCCGGGTGAAGGCCAAAAAACCATTATTTTTGGTAGCGACGTGGCGCACCGCATGGTCGACTTTGCGCAGCGCAACGCCGAGCGCGCCGGCGTGGCGGACGTGATCGAGTTCCGCGGTGGCGACGCGTTGCAGCGCATGCCACCCATCGACGTGGACGCGGACGGTGGCGTGCTGCTGCTCAACCCACCGTACGGCGAGCGCATCGAGGTGGCCGGCGTGGCCGGTGCTGCCCGCTTTGGTGCCCGCGAGTTGCCGCAAACCGATGCGGGCGGTGATTTTTTCAGCCAGCTGGCCAGTCACTGGAAGAAGCATTACAGCGGCTGGACCGCCTGGGTGCTCACGCCGGACCTGAAGTTTCCGGCCAAGATGCGCCTGAAAGAGTCGCGCCGCGTGCCCCTGTGGAACGGCCCGATCGAATGTCGGCTGTTCCGCTTCGACATGGTCAAGGGCAAACTGGCCCGATGAGCCGCATCGTCCTGGACACCAACATCGTCCTCGACTGCTTTGTCTTTCAGGACCCGGCCACGCAGGCGTTGCAAACGCGCCTGGCCGCCGGCACTCTGCAATGGCTGGCCACGCCGGCCATGCGCGACGAGCTCGCACGCGTGCTGGACTATCCACAAATCGCCCGGCGCCTGCGCCAGCGCGCGCTCGACGCCGCCGACGTGCTGGCCCGCTTTGACGCGCTGGCGACGCTGCAAGCCGCCGTGCCAAAAGCGCCGGTGACCTGCAAGGACCCCGACGACCAGAAGTTCATCGACCTGGCGGTGGCGCAGCAGGCCCGGTTGCTGAGCAAGGATTACGCTGTACTTTGTATGAAAAAACGGCTGCTAGCCCTTGATGTGCAAGCGCAAAAAGCTCTTGAATAAATAGCAAGCGGTCTGTCCCTGGGGCCCCCAAGTGGCACCGGTGCCGCGCCGCGCCGGTTTTTATCATGGCGCGTCGTCACTACCGGTAGCTGTGCATGAGCGAATCACTGAGCGACTTTCTGGCCCGACACCACATCCATGAGGTCGAATGCGTCATCCCCGACATGACCGGCATCGCGCGCGGCAAGATTTTGCCCAAGGACCTGTTCCTGAGCGCCGGCGAAATGCGCCTGCCCAAGAGCGTGCTGCTCAACACGGTCAACGGCCAGCAGCCCGACAACGGCCCGTATGTCGGCGACACCGACCCCGACATGGTCTGCCTGCCCGACGCTTCCACCGTGCGGCTGGTGCCGTGGGCCGCCGAGCCGGTGGCGGTGGTGATTCACGACTGCCGTGAAGACGACGGCACGCTGGTGCAGCTGGCGCCGCGCAGCGTGCTGCGCCACGTCGTGTCGTTGTACGAGAAACAGGGCTGGCGCCCGGTGGTGGCGCCGGAGATGGAGTTCTACCTGGTGGCTCGCCAGCAAAACCCGCACGAGCCACTGCAGCCGCCGCTGGGGCGCACCGGCAAGTCCGAGGCCGGACGTCAGTCGTATTCGATCGACGCGGTCAACGACTTTGACCCGTTCTTCATGGAGCTGTCGCAGTTTTGCAGCGTGCACAGGCTGGGTGTCGAGACACTGATCCACGAGGCCGGCGCCGGTCAGATGGAGATCAACTTCAGCCACGGCGACCCGCTGGACCTGGCCGACCGCGTTTTCCTGTTCAAGCGCACGGTGCGCGAAACCGCATTGCGCCACGGCATTTTTGCCACCTTCATGGCCAAACCGATGGAGATGGAGCCCGGCAGCGCGATGCACATCCACCAAAGCATTCTTGACGCGCAGACCGGGCGCAACGTCTTCTCCAACGCCGACGGCACGGCCAGCAGCCTGTTCAACCACTACATCGGCGGTCTGCAGAAATACGTGCCGCAGGTGATGCCGATGCTCGCGCCCTACGTCAATTCCTATCGGCGGC
>JBBIGT010000054.1:0-13345 GCA_037447395.1 Comamonadaceae bacterium
CTCCAGCGCAGCGGTCTCAAGGCGTGCGTTGAAGCCATCGCTCGAGCGCTCAATCACCAAACGTTTGAATTGACCACTTTCGTCACTGGTCCAGCGCGCTGTCAACTTGTCGAGCAACTGGTTGTCCCGACTTTGTACCGTCAGGCTGCGACCGCTGCGACCGAGCAGGTGTTGCCGCACCAGCGTGTCCTGGCGTAAAAATTGCGCCGCCAGCGGGTCAAAAATGCCCACGCGGGCGAGCAGGGTGTCGGCGGTATCGGTGCTGCGGGTCAGATCAGAGCGGTACAGCGTGAGTGGCTGATCGGGTGGTGTGATGTTGGCAACGACCGCGGGCAACTGCACCGCTTCTAACACTTGTTGGACTTGCACCTGTTCAACGTCCGGCCCCAAATTCACCAGTGCCAAGGCACCGCCACCGGTGCCAAGCACCAGCGCCGCAACCACGCCGGTCAGCCATTTGGCGTGCGCGGCAAGCGCTTGCGTGGTCGCCGACCAAAAGGCACGGCCATTTGAGGAAAGCGTGTGTATCAAGAGGTTATCCTGCTGACGTGGTTGACGCGACTGCCGTGGCAACAAGGGCCAAAGGCTGCACCGATGCCCACGTAAAATGCCTGGAAAGTGAAGCTGCGAGTATAGCTTTCACGCTTGCAACTGCATCCAGACTTACCCTTATGACTCACGTAACAAGCGCCACCCATTGTGTAACCGATCGTGTCAAGAAGGCGCTGGCCGTGACCTTGCGCGGCTGCGAAGAACTGATACCGCAGGACGACTGGGTCAAGAAACTGGCGCGCTCCGAAGCCACCGGGGTGCCCCTGCGCATCAAGCTGGGCTTGGATCCGACCGCGCCCGACATCCACATTGGCCACACCGTGGTGCTCAACAAGCTGCGGCAACTGCAAGACCTGGGGCACACGGTGATTTTTCTGATTGGCGACTTCACGTCGCTGATTGGCGACCCGTCCGGGCGCAACACAACGCGCCCGCCGCTGACGCGTGAGCAAATCGAGGTCAACGCGCAAACCTATTACCGCCAGGCGTCGATGGTGCTCGACCCCAGCAAAACCGAGATTCGCTACAACAGCGAGTGGGGCGACGCGCTGGGCTCGCGCGGCATGATCCAACTGGCGGCCAAGTACACGGTGGCGCGCATGATGGAGCGCAACGACTTTCATGACCGTTTCCATGCTGGCACACCCATCAGTGTGCATGAATTTTTGTACCCGCTGATGCAGGGCTACGACTCGGTGGCTTTGAAGAGCGATTTGGAACTGGGCGGTACCGATCAAAAATTCAACCTGCTGGTGGGGCGCCATTTGCAAGCCGAATATGGCCAGGAACCGCAATGCATCTTGACCATGCCCTTGCTCGAAGGCACCGACGGGGTCGAAAAAATGTCCAAGAGCAAGGGCAATTACATCGGTATCAGCGAGGATGCCAACACCATGTTTGCCAAGGTGTTGAGCATCTCGGACGTGCTGATGTGGCGCTGGTACACCTTGCTGAGTTTCAAGAGCGAGGCGGACATCGCCTGCCTCAAGGCCGAGGTACAGAGCGGGCGCAACCCAAAGGACGCCAAGGTGGCGCTGGCCAAGGAAATTACCACGCGTTTTCACAGTGCCGCTGCCGCCGACGCGGCCGAGCAGGACTTCATCAACCGCAGCAAGGGCGGGGTGCCCGACGACATTGCCCAGCTGCAACTGCCGTTGGGCGACGCTGGTGCGGCGCTTGGCATCGCTGCCCTGCTGAAGGCGGCGGGCCTGGCGCCGTCGACCAGCGAGGGCAACCGCCTGATCGACGGTGGCGGCGTGCGCGTCGACAGCAGCGTCGTCAGCGACAAAGGGCTGAAATTGGCCGCCGGCACCTATGTTCTGCAAGTGGGCAAGCGCAAGTTTGCCCGCGTCACCTTGCACTGATCGGCATGCTGGCGCTGCTGCAGCGGGTGCGTCAAGCCCGCGTCGACATCGCCGACCGCACGGTGGCGCACATCGACACTGGCCTGCTGGTCTTCGTTTGTGCGGAAGTCGGTGATGCGCCCCAGCAGGCCGATCAACTGCTGGCAAAAATTCTCAAGCTGCGCCTCTTTGCCGACGCCGCGGGCAAGATGAACCACAGCGTGCAGAACATCGACGGGCTGGGCAACTCCGGCGGCCTGCTGCTGGTGAGTCAATTCACCCTGGCCGCCGATACCCGCGGCGGCAATCGTCCAAGCCTCGGTGTTGCCGCACCGCCCGCCGAGGCCCGGCGGCTGTACGACTATTTTGTCGGGCAGGCGCGCCAGCGGCATCCGCTGGTGCAGACCGGCGAGTTCGGTGCCGACATGCAGGTGCACCTGACCAACGACGGCCCGGTGACCCTGCCGCTGCGCATGGCGCCGGCCATGGCAGCCCAGGTCGGCTAGTCGGGTAAGCTGCGCCGCCATGACCACCGTTTTTGCTCGTGCGCCCACCACCCGCCGTTTGCGGCACCTGTTGGCCGGCTTCGATGGACCGTTGGCGTTGGCCGTGTTGCTGCTGGCCGGCGCCGGTTTGCTGACGATGTATTCGTCCGGCTTTGATCAAGGCAGCCGGTTTGCTGACCACGCACGCAACATGCTGATCGCTGGCTGCATCATGTTTGCCGTGACACATATCCCGCCGCAGCGCATGATGGCGATCGCTGTGCCGCTCTACATTTTGGGGGTCTCGTTGCTGCTGGCGGTGGCCGTCATGGGTATCACAAAAAAGGGCGCCACGCGCTGGCTCAACGTCGGCGTGATTATTCAACCCAGCGAGATCCTGAAGATCGCCATGCCGCTGATGCTGGCCTGGTGGTTCCAGAAGCGCGAGGGCCAGCTGCGTGCGCTCGATTTTCTCGTCGCCGCCGTGCTGCTGGCGCTACCCGTGGGCTTGATCATGAAACAGCCCGACCTGGGCACGGCGCTGCTGGTTCTGGCCGCCGGCCTGTCGGTGATTTTTTTTGCTGGCCTGAGCTGGAAGCTCGTGGCGCCGCCCTTGTTGCTGGCGTTGCTCGCCATCGCCTTGCTGGTCATCTTTGAGCCGCAGCTGTGCGCCGACGGCGTGCGCTGGCCGCTGTTGCGCGACTACCAGCAACAACGCGTCTGCACCCTGCTCGATCCAACGCGCGACCCGCTGGGCAAGGGCTTTCACATCATCCAGGGCATGATCGCCATCGGCTCCGGTGGTTTTTGGGGCAAGGCTTCGAGTTTTTCGGTGTTGATCCACCTGGAGTTCATCCCGGAACGCACGACCGACTTCATTTTTGCCGCCTATTCCGAGGAGTTTGGCCTGCTCGGCAACCTGCTGCTGATCGCCGCGTTGGCCTTTTTGGTGTTGCGGGCGCTGGCCATTGCCCTGGAGGCGCCCAACGTCTTCACGCGCCTGCTCGGCGGCGCCATGGCGATGATTTTTTTCTGCTACGCCTTTGTCAACATGGGCATGGTCAGCGGCATCTTGCCGGTGGTCGGCGTGCCGCTGCCGTTCATCAGCTACGGCGGCACAGCAATGGTGACACTCGGTCTGGGCCTGGGCATCCTGATGTCGATTGCCCGCGCCAAACGTCTGGTGCAGTCCTGAGCATGCCCGCGCGTGGCGTGCGGTTGACCGACCGGCACCTAAAATTGCTGAATGATTGCACGCCAACCCACTCCTGATCGCTTGGTCGTGGCCAAGTCCCTGCTGCTGACACCGTTCGGTCTGGACGAAGCCGACCTGCGGCGCGCGCTGGGCGAAATCAAAGCGCACCGGGTCGACGAAGCCGACCTGTATTTCCAGACCACCCGCAGCGAGGGCTGGAGTCTGGAAGAAGGCATCGTCAAGGCCGGCTCGTTTTCGATCGACCAAGGCGTGGGGGTGCGCGCCGTCAGCGGCGAGAAGACCGCCTTCGCCTACTCGGACGACATCTCACTGGCGTCGCTTCTGGACGCCGCCCGAACCGTTCGATCAATTTCGGCGGCAGCCCAGACCAGACGGGCGAAAATAGCTACACAAAAAGTAGCGCCGTCACGCACGCTGTACAACGCCTTCGACCCAATCGCCAGCCTGGACAGCAGCGCCAAAGTGGCCTTGCTTGAAAAAGTCGAGCGACTGGCCCGCGCCAAGGACCCGCGGGTGACGCAGGTGATGGCCAGTCTGGCAGCCGAGCACGACGTGGTGCTGATGGCGCGCGCCGACGGCTTGCTGGCGGCCGACGTGCGCCCGCTGGTGCGCGTGAATTTGACGGTCTTTGTCGAGCAGGCCGGGCGGCGCGAAATGGGTTCAGCCGGGGGCGGCGGCCGCTTTGGTTTTGCCTATTTTGACGACGCGCTGGTGATGCGCTACGTTGACGAAGCCGTCGACAACGCCTTGACCAATCTGGCGGCCAAACCGGCGCCAGCGGGCGAGATGACCGTTGTGCTGGGACCGGGCTGGCCCGGCATTCTGCTGCACGAGGCGATCGGCCACGGGCTTGAGGGTGATTTCAATCGCAAAGGCTCGAGCGCCTTCAGCGGCCGCGTCGGCCAGCGGGTGGCCGCCAAGGGCGTCACGGTGCTCGACGACGGCACCATCGCCGACCGACGCGGAAGCCTGAACGTCGACGATGAAGGCAACGCCAGCGCGCGCAATGTTCTCATCGAGGACGGCATCCTCAAGGGCTATCTGCAAGACGCCATGAACGCGCGCCTGATGGGTGTGCAGTCGACCGGCAACGGCCGCCGCGAGAGTTACGCCCACGTGCCGATTCCACGCATGACCAACACCTACATGCTGGGCGGCGACAAGGCGCCGCAAGAAATCGTCGCTAGCATCAAAAAGGGGCTGTACGCGACCAATTTTGGCGGTGGCCAGGTCGACATCACCTCGGGCAAGTTTGTCTTCTCCACCAGCCGCGCCTATTGGGTCGAAAACGGCAAGATTCTTTACCCGGTCAAAGGCGCCACACTGGTCGGCAGCGGCCCGGAATGCCTGAAGCGCGTGAGCCTGATCGGCAACGACATGGCACTGGACAGCGGTGTCGGCACCTGCGGCAAAGAGGGGCAAAGCGTGCCGGTGGGCGTCGGTCAGCCAACTTTGCGCCTGGATGGATTGACCGTCGGCGGCACCGCTTGACCGTCAGGCGGCCAGCGCCGTCAACTGACCGCCGCGCGACTGTGCTACAGTCTTCGCCAATGAATCGCTCGACGTATTTCTTCTTTGGCTACTTTTGGTACTTTAGCGCCACCGGCGGTAGAGAGCTCTGAAACGTTGCCAGGAAAAACGTCCCGATCCTCCCCAAACCGCCGGCCTCCCCGGCGGTTTTTTTATGTGTTTTTCAAACCAGCAAGGAAGTTCTGATGACTGCCAAAACCGTTGCCGCTGCGGACCAGGCCACCTGGTCCAGCACCTTGAACGCGCCCGCCACCGACCGCACCGGTCAAACGGACAACGAACGCATCAAGGACATCACCGTGCTGCCGCCTCCCGAACATCTGATCCGCTTTTTTCCGATTCACGGCACGCCGGTTGAAAAGATGATCAGCCGCACCCGTCTGGCGATCCGCGACATCATGACCGGGCGCGACGACCGGCTGCTGGTGATCATCGGGCCGTGCTCGATCCATGACCCGGCCGCCGCCATCGAATACGCCCGCCGACTGAAGATCCAGCGCGACAAGTACGCCGACACGCTGGAGATCGTCATGCGCGTGTATTTCGAGAAGCCACGTACCACCGTGGGCTGGAAGGGGCTGATCAACGACCCGTATCTCGACGAGACGTTCTGCATCGATGAAGGGCTGCGCATCGCGCGCCAGTTGCTCATCGAAATCAACCGTCTGGGCCTGCCCGCCGGCAGCGAGTTTCTTGACGTGATTTCACCGCAATACCTGGGCGACCTGATCAGCTGGGGCGCAATTGGCGCGCGCACCACCGAAAGCCAGGTGCACCGCGAACTCGCCTCGGGCCTGTCAGCGCCGATCGGTTTCAAAAACGGCACCGACGGCAACATCAAGATTGCCAGCGACGCCATCCACGCCGCCGCCGGCGGGCACCACTTTTTGTCGGTGCACAAGAGTGGCCGCGTCGCCATCGTCCACACCAAAGGCAACAAGGACTGCCACGTCATCCTGCGTGGCGGCAAAGCACCCAACTACGACGCCACCAGCGTCGCCGCCGCCTGCGCCGAGCTGGAAAAGTCCAGGTTGCCGGCGTCGTTGATGGTCGACTGCAGCCACGCCAACAGCAGCAAGCAACACGAGAAGCAGGTCGACGTGGCGCATGACATCGCCGCGCAAATCGCTGGCGGATCGCGGCAGGTTTTCGGCGTCATGGTCGAAAGCCATCTCAACGCCGGCGCACAAAAATTCACGCCCGGCAAAGACCAGGCCGACCAGCTGGAATTCGGCAAAAGCATCACCGACGCCTGCCTGGGTTGGGACGACTCGGTGTCCTGCCTAAACGTCTTGTCGGAGGCGGTCAAAAAACGCCGCAGTCAGCGCGCCTGAGCGCCATCCGACGTCGTCGGCACGCGCCAATTTTTACAAACTTTTTTGGCATCTATCCCTTATTCCATAAGCGCTAGCAGCAACTATTTTTGTAGCGCCTCAAGCAACCGCGCGTGGACGCCGCCAAAGCCGCCGTTGCTCATGCAAACGACGTGGTCGCCGGCGCGCACCGTCCGGCGGACGGCGGCGATCAGGGCAGGTAACTCGTTGAACACCTGGGCTTTGTTGCCCAGCGGCGCCAGCGCCGCCGCAGCGTCCCAATCCAGCCCGGCACTGTGGCAAAAAGACAGGTCGGCGCTCTCCAGACTCCACGGCAATTGCGCTTTCATGGTGCCCAGCTTCATGGTATTGGAGCGCGGCTCAAACACCGCCAGAATGCGCGCGTCTGGCGCCAGGCGGTGGCGCAGGCCGTCCAGCGTGGTGCGAATCGCCGTCGGGTGATGGGCAAAGTCGTCGTAGACGGTCACGCCGCGCACCGTGCCGCGCACCTCCATGCGCCGTTTTACATTGTCAAAACTGGCCAGCGCCGTGGCCGCCTGCGCCGCATCGACGCCCAGGTGGTCGGCCGCGGCGATGGCCGCCAAGGCGTTGAGCTGGTTGTGCACGCCGCTGAGTGACCAGCGAACGTGGCCCACCGGTTGGCCACCGCGCACGACGGCAAAGTCGTGTGCCGGGCCAACGGCGCAGAAGTCACTCACCGTCGCGCCAAAACTGCGCACCTCGCTCCAGCAGCCTTGGTGCAAGACCCGGGCCAGGCTTTCTTCGAGGCCATTGACGACGACGCGGCCGCTGCCGTGCGCGCCGGCACCTGGCACCGTGCGCAACAGGTGATGGAACTGCCGCTCGATCGCCGCCAGATCGTCAAAGATGTCGGCGTGGTCGAACTCCAGATTGTTCAGTACCGCCGTGCGCGGCCGGTAATGGACAAATTTGCTGCGCTTGTCAAAAAAAGCCGTGTCGTATTCGTCGGCCTCGATGACAAACGGCCGCCCCTGCCCCAGGCGCGCCGAAACGCCAAAGTTCAGTGGCACACCGCCAACCAGAAACCCCGGTTGCAAACCGGTCTGCTGCAAAATCCAAGCGGTCATGGCGGTGGTGGTCGTCTTGCCGTGCGTACCGGCGATGGCCACCACGTGGCGCCCCTGCAGAATGTGTTCGGCCAACCATTGCGGTCCGCTGGTGTACGGCAATCCGGCGTCAAGAATGGCCTCCATCAGCGCAAACTTGGGCGTGCCATCGGCCAGGCGGGCGCGGCTGACGACGTTGCCAACAACGAACACGTCGGGCTGCAGCGCCAACTGGTCGGCGGCAAAACCTTCGATCAGGTCAATACCCAAACTGCGCAGCTGGTCGCTCATCGGTGGGTAGACGCCGGCGTCGCAGCCGGTCACCCTGTGCCCGGCCTCGCGCGCCAGCGCCGCCAAGCCACCCATGAAGGTCCCGCAAACGCCCAGAATATGTATGTGCATGCGCGGATTTTAGGGGCGCACCCGGCGCGTCAGGGGGTGCGCCATCGGATCATGTCAAGGCACCAGTGGTCGCATTCCCCACGGCGTCGCGGTCGTGGCAAAGCGAGGCAGAATCCCGGCCCATGACGGACTTGAAAACCGAAATTTGCCAACAGGCGGCGCGCTGGGTGGTTGAAGAAGGCTTGGCTTACGGCCAGGCCAAGCGCCGGGCGGTCAAGGAACTGGGCTTACCAGCACGCCAGCCCCTGCCTGACAACGACGCTCTCGAAGCGGCAGTCAGGGACTATATTGCGACCTTTTGTGCCGACAGCCAGGCGCTGCAATTGAGCGCCTTGCGCCGGTTGGCCCTGGTCTGGATGGAGCGGCTGAGCGCCTTTCGCCCGCACATTAGTGGCGCCGTCTGGCACGGCACGGCAACACGTTTTTCTGATATTTACCTGCAGTTATATTGTGATGACTGCAAATCTGCAGAGATCGCTTTGATAGACAACAACATTCTCTATCTCGCGCGCAGCGAGCCCAGCCCGCGTGGCAGGCCGATGGACACACTCAGCTTGCACGCGCTATGCCCCGGCCTGGATGAAGATGTGGGCATTCACTTGCTGATTCACGACCTCGACGATGTGCGCGGTGCGCTCAAGCCCGACACCCAGGGCCGCAAACCGATGGGCGACGCCAAGGCGCTGCGGCTGCGCTTGGCAGGCAGCGCACCATGAAGCCGCTGTCGCGACGCGGCTGGACGACGGCGGCGCTGGGGCTGGCCCTGGTGGCCGGCGGCGCTGGCTTGGCATGGCGCCGCAACGCGCGGCAAGCGCACGCGCTGTCTGCAGCCGAGCAGTCGTTCTGGCAGCAACGCTTTGCCCAGGTCGACGGCCAGGAGCTGGCGACCGCGCAATTCCTGGGGCACCCCTTGGTGTTGAACTTCTGGGCTACCTGGTGTCCGCCATGCATCGAGGAACTCCCGCTATTGAGCGCTTTTTATAGCGAAAATAAGGCTAATGGTTGGCAAGTTCTTGGATTGGCGGTCGATCAGCTCGCCCCGGTACAGCGTTTTCTGCAGCAGACACCCCTGACTTTTCCGGTGGCGCTGGCCGGTTTCAGCGGCGTCGAACTGAGCCGTGCGCTGGGCAACAACAACGGCGGCCTCCCCTTTTCCGTGCTCATGTCGGCCACAGGTCAGGTGGTTTATCGCAAACTGGGGCGACTTTCAGCGCCCGAAGTGGCGGCATTCAAGACACTTGTTGGTTGACCAAGCGACTGGTTTTGCGTAGTAAACTTCACGCAAGTTAGGTAAAAATCTTGGCGACTTAAATAGAGTTGTTGAAAAATCGCCAAATTTCCTTTTATTTTGAACGACCGTTGGAGAACATTGCCATGGATTTGCGAAAACTAAAGACCTTGATTGACTTGGTCTCGGAATCGAACGTTTCAGAGCTGGAAATCACCGAAGCCGAGGGCAAGGTCCGAATCGTCAAAGGCGGCAGTGCCGTGCCCCAGTATGTCTACACGACGACGGCGCCAGCAGTCCAGAGCATCGCCGCCGGCCCCGCTGGCGCGCCACCGGCCGTGGCAGCACCCGCCGCAGCCACAGCACCGGTGGAGTCCGGCCACACCACCAAGTCGCCCATGGTTGGGACGTTCTACCGGGCGGCGTCGCCAGGCGCCAAATCTTTTGTCGAAGTCGGCGACGCCGTCAAGGAAGGTCAAACCCTGTGCATCATCGAGGCGATGAAGATTCTCAACGAAATCGAGGCCGACAAATCCGGTACGGTGCGCAAGATTCTGGTCGACAACGGTCAGGCCGTCGAGTTCGGCCAACCCCTGTTCATCATCGATTGATGGCAGGCGCGCACCATGTTTAAGAAAATCCTGGTCGCCAATCGCGGCGAAATCGCCTTGCGCATCCAGCGCGCCTGTCGGGAGCTCGGCGTCAAGGCGGTGATGGTTTACTCTGAGGCCGACCGCGACGCCAAGTACGTCAAACTGGCCGAAGAGGCCGTCTGCATCGGCCCGGGAGCATCGGCCCTGAGCTACCTGAACATGCCGGCGATCATTTCCGCCGCCGAGGTCACCGATGCCGAAGCGATCCATCCGGGCTACGGTTTTTTGAGCGAAAACGCCGACTTTGCCGAGCGCGTCGAGCGCAGCGGCTTTCAGTTCATTGGCCCAACGCCGGAGTCGATCCGCATCATGGGCGACAAGGTATCGGCCAAGCAGGCCATGATCAAGGCCGGCGTGCCCTGCGTGCCGGGCTCTGAGGGTGAGTTGCCCGACGACCCGGTGCAGATTCGTCGCATTGCCAAGTCCATCGGCTACCCAGTCATCATCAAGGCCGCCGGCGGCGGCGGTGGCCGCGGCATGCGCGTGGTCCACACCGAGGCGGCGCTGATCAACGCTGTGGCGATGACCAAAACCGAAGCCGGTGCGGCGTTCAACAACCCGGCGGTCTACATGGAGAAGTTCCTGCAGAACCCGCGCCACATCGAAATCCAGATTCTGGCCGACAAGTACAAGAACGCCGTGTATCTGGGCGAGCGTGATTGTTCCATGCAGCGTCGCCACCAAAAAGTTATCGAAGAAGCGCCGGCACCGGGCATTGCCCGCAAGCTCATCGAACGCGTTGGCGACCGCTGCGTCAACGCCTGCAAGCGCATTGGTTACCGCGGCGCGGGTACGTTTGAGTTCTTGTACGAAGACGGCGAGTTCTACTTTATCGAGATGAATACCCGTGTCCAGGTCGAGTACCCGGTCACCGAATTCACCACCGGCATCGACATCGTCAAGACGCAAATCATGGTCGCCGCGGGCGAGAAGTTGCCGTTTACCCAACGCCAGATCCAGATTCATGGCCACGCCATCGAGTGCCGACTCAACGCCGAAGACGCCTACAAGTGCATCCCGTCACCGGGCCGCATCACCATGTGGCATCCACCCGGTGGCCCGGGCGTGCGGGTCGATTCGCACGTCTACACCAACTACTTTGTTCCGCCCAACTACGACTCGATGATTGGCAAGATCATCGTCCATGGCGATACGCGCGAGCAAGCGCTGGCGCGTATGCGCACGGCGCTGGGCGAGACGGTGATCGAAGGCATCAACACCAACGTACCCCTGCACCGCGAACTGATGGTCGACGCCAAGTTTATGGAGGGCGGCACCAACATCCATTACCTGGAAGGCTGGCTGGCCGACCACGCCCGCTAAAGAGGTCGATGACGATGTTTGAACTGCAGCTGATGTGCCCCGAATGCCGCGTAGAGCCGGTGAGCGACGCGCTGGACGCGCTCGCGGCACTGAGTGTCAGTGTCGAAGACGCCGACGCTCAGACCGACGCCGAGCAGGCGCTGTTTGGCGAACCCGGCATGCCGCCGCCTAAAGAGGGCTGGCAGCGTTCACGCGTATTGGCCTTGTTTGACGATCACGGCAAAGCACAGGAAGCGCTGACCATCCTGCAAGCGCAGGATTTTTTTAGCGACTGCGCAGTGCTGGGTATTCAGGCCGTGCCCGAGCAGGACTGGGTGCGGGTGACGCAATCGCAATTCACACCGGTCGAAATCACGCCTGAGTTCTGGATCGTTCCGTCCTGGCACGAACTCCCGGCGCAAGCGCGCTTGAGCATTCGCCTGGACCCGGGCCTGGCGTTCGGCACCGGCACGCACCCAACCACCCGCATGTGCCTGCGCTGGATCGCCCACCATGCCGACGGCACAACGCTGCATCGGGTGCTCGACTACGGCTGCGGCTCGGGGATTCTGGCCATTGGCGCGGTGAAAAATGGCGCCGGCAGCGTCGACGCGGTAGACATTGACAGCGCCGCCGTTGAAGCCACCGAAAGCAATGCGCGCGCCAATCACGTCGCGCTCCACGTTGGATTGCCACAAGTGGCGACGGGAACCTATTCGACCGTACTGGCCAACATTCTGGCTACACCGCTGAAGGTGCTGGCACCGTTGCTGTGGTCGCACGTCGGGGCTGACGGTCACTTGGTTCTGGCTGGCATATTGGAGCGTCAGGCCGACGAATTGACGCAGTGCTATGCGCCCAACTGCCAACTGCAGGTAGCGGACCGTGAAGATGGCTGGGTCTTGATGACCGCGCAACGCGCTTGACTGTTGACAGCCCCGAAAGCCGGTGAACGCATGAGTCTGCTGACACGCTGCCCGGCTTGCACCACGATCTACAAAGTGGTGCCGGATCAGTTGCGAATTTCCCAAGGTTGGGTGAAGTGCGGTCAGTGCGGTGATATTTTCGACGCCACGCAACAGCTCGTTCAAATTGAACAACCCGCGGCGACTCCGGCGCACCCCGGACCAGCCAACGTCGATAGCCCGGCACCAGCGCTCGAAGCCTCCCGTGCCATCGAAGCCGAACTGGAAGCCGAAGCCGACCCGACGAACGGGCGCGAGGCGCCCGAGGCAGCATTCAGCGCCCATGTCAGCGTCGTTGAAACCGAACTGCCAGATTCCGGTCCGGCCTCTGATTTCGCCAGAGAGCTGGCATTGTTCGCAAAAAGTCGCGGGAAAACCGGACAGCTGGACGGCACCACCGAACAAGCCGAAATATTTGACGGCGCATCAGCCACGCCTGCGTCTGGGGCGTTGCTAAAGGTTGCCAGTCAGGACGAAGCGACCGCCGAGCCAAGCGAAGACGCGCCCGCGCTCGCCGAACCGACGTTCATGCGCAACGCGCGGCGCGCGCTGTTTTGGCGCAAACCGTGGGTGCGTGCGACGCTGATCATGTCGGTACTGATGCTGTCGCTCATGCTCGTGACACAGGCGGTTTACCGCGAGCGTCACTACTTGAACGCCGCACAACCACAGTGGCGTCCGGCCTTGCAGGCGTTTTGCAAAGCACTGGGGTGCCAAATCATGCCGTTGCAGCGCATTGAGGCCTTGGTGATCGACGTCGCGACATTCAACACCCTTGGCGACGACCGCTTTCAGCTCGCCTTTTCCTTGAAAAACTCAGCCAGTGTGCCATTGGCGGCACCGAGCATTGAATTGACTTTGACTGACTTACAAGATCGGGTCGTGGCGCGGCATGTATTTTCAGCACGCGACATCGACAGCGCCAGGCAGGAACTTGCTCCGGCGTCAACCTGGCACGCTAGTGTGCCGCTTGCGCTGGCGGATACATCGCTAGCCCGGCGCATTGTGGGCTACCGCGTACTGGCGTTCTATCCCTGAAAAAAAGCCTGCTGCAATGACGCAGCAGGCTTGGACGTTGAAGAAAAAACGACAACGCTCAGGGTTTGGCGCCCGTCGGAAAGGGCCACGCCGCTTGTGGGTTGAGCTTGGTTTGCGCAGCCGGGGCAGGCTTGACAACAGCTGGCTTAGCAGCCTTCTTTTTGGGAGCGGCCTTCTTGGCTGCAGCTTTTTTCGCAGGCGCTTTTTTCGCAGGCGCTTTTTTGGCTGGC
>JBBIGT010000055.1:0-13266 GCA_037447395.1 Comamonadaceae bacterium
GCCTTTGCGCTGCGCCGCGCGACGTGCGACCGGTGCGACCGGTGCGCCAGGCAGCTTTGGCGCCGGGCGCAGCGGCGCTGTCGATGGAGGGTTGGCTGGGTGCATAGGGGCCGGAATTATCGAGCCAGCCGCCCGCCGGGCTCAGGTTTCCTTGGAAATCTTGATCGACGGAAATTTCGCCGAAAAGTCCTTGTTCTTGGCAGCAATCGCCAACGCCACCTTGCGCGCCACGGCTTTGTACAGGCCGGCAACCTCGCCGTCGGGCTCGGACACCACGGTGGGCTTGCCACTGTCGGCTTGCAGGCGGATGCCCATGGCCAGCGGCAAGGCGCCGAGGTAGTCCATGGCGTATTCCGCAGCCATCTTTTTGCCGCCATCGGCGCCAAAAATGTGCTCCACATGGCCGCAGTTGCTGCACACGTGCACGGCCATGTTTTCCACCACGCCGAGAATCGGCACGCCGACTTTCTCGAACATCTTGATGCCCTTGCGCGCGTCGATCAGGGCGATGTCCTGCGGCGTGGTGACGATCACCGCGCCGGTCATCGGCACTTTTTGCGAGAGGGTGAGCTGGATGTCACCGGTGCCCGGGGGCATGTCGACGACCAGGTAGTCCAGGTCTTTCCAGTTGGTCTGGCGCAGCAGTTGCTCCAGTGCCTGCGTGGCCATCGGGCCGCGCCAGATCATGGCTTCGTCCTGCGCCACCAGAAAGCCGATCGACATCACCTGCACGCCGTAGTTTTCCAGCGGCTCCATGGTCTGGCCGTCGACGCTTTCGGGGCGGCCCTCGATGCCCATCATCATCGGAATGCTCGGGCCGTAGATGTCAGCGTCGAGCAGGCCGACGCTGGCGCCCTCGGCGGCCAGCGCCAGCGCCAGATTGACGGCGGTGGTACTCTTGCCGACGCCACCCTTGCCGGAGGCCACCGCGACGATGTTCTTCACCTTGGGCAACAAGGCGACGCCGCGCTGCACCGCGTGCGCCGTGATTCTGGTCGTCACGTTGACCGACACATTAGCCACACCGGCGACGCTTTTGGCCGCTGCAATGAGTTCTTTGCGCAACGCCGGAATCTGGCTTTTGGCCGGGTAGCCGAGTTCGACGTCAAACGACACGTCACCGGCGCTGATGCTGAGGTTCTTGAGCGCTTTGGTCGACACAAAGTCGCGCCCGGTATTGGGGTCGACGACGCGCTGCAACGCGTCGTGCAAGGCTGGTTCTGTCACGGTCATGGGTTTCTCCGAAAGCAGCGAGTCTAGCCAACCCGGCGATGCCCCTGACCGCTTCCCCGTCATCGTGGTTTACCCGATGTCACCGGTGCGCCGCGGCGCCGCGTCGTTGGGGCTGCGCATAATCAGGCATGGCCGAAAAATCTTTTGCACCGTCAGAATGGCCGCAGGCCACCAACGCGCGCGCGGCGCTGATGCTCACGGGCGGTGGCGCCCGCGCCGCCTACCAAGTGGGCGTCCTCGAAGCCATCGCCGAGCTGCGTGCCATCTGCGGCGAACAAGCCAGCGCAAATCCGTTTCCGATCATCGCCGGCACGTCGGCCGGCGCCATCAACGCCGCGGCGCTGGCCTGTGGCGCCGACCAGTTCGACCGCACGGTGGGCATCATCGGCAAGGTCTGGCGCAACTTTCACGCCGAGCAGGTGTACTGCGCCGACAGCCTGAGCATGTTTCGCACCGGCGCACGCTGGCTGACGCTGCTGTCGCTGGGCTGGCTGATCGCCAAGTGGCGACGCGTCAAGCCCAAGTCGCTGCTCGACAACAGCCCGCTGGCCGAACTGCTGACCACCATGGTGCCGCTGGAGCGCCTGCCCGGGCTGGTGCACGCCGGCCACCTGCACGCGCTGGCGGTGACGGCGTCGAGCTACAGCACCGGCGAGCACATCACCTTCTTTGACGGCCACGCCGACTTGCAGCCGTGGACGCGCTCGCAGCGGCGCGGTCTGCGCGACACCATCACGCACGCGCATTTGCTGGCCTCCAGCGCCATTCCGTTCGTCTTTCCGGCGATGCCGCTGCACCTGGGTGGCTTTGCCAGCTATTTTGGCGACGGCTCGATGCGCCAGTCGGCGCCGATTGCGCCGACCATTCACCTCGGGGCGCAGCGCGTGCTGGTGGTCGGCGCCGGACGCCTGCACGAGCCAAAGACGCCCGACGCCGTGCAGGCCAATGGCCACTACCCAACGGTGGCGCAGATCGCCGGCCATGCGCTGGCCAACATTTTTCTCGACGCGCTGTCGGTCGACGTCGAGCGCATTCGCCGCATCAACCAGACGCTCAGCCTGGTGCCGCCCGAGCTGCGCCAGGCCAGTAACCTGCGCCCGGTCGAGCTGCTGCTGATCTCGCCGTCGCAACGACTCGACAGCATCGCCGCGCAACACCTCGACGAACTGCCCAACGCCGTGCGCTCGCTGCTCGGCGGCGTCGGCGTGTCGTCAGAGACCGAAAACGGCAAGGGCTCGGCGCTGGCCAGCTATCTGCTGTTTGAGCCGGGTTACACCGGCGCCTTGATGCAACTCGGCCGCGAGGACACGATGCGCCAGCGCGCCCAGGTGTGCGCTTTCTTTGGCTGGACCGACCCGCACGCACGCCCCGCGCAAGAGCCCACCGCGGCGGCCCCCGCCACGCCACGCGTCGAGCGCCGCCGCGACCCGCTGCGTCTGCGCTGACGCCCGGCGCAGGCCGTGCCGGCGCGGCACCTTAAAATCGCCCGCTGCTTTTTTGAGGCCCCAACCATGTCGCGCCAGCTCTTCGTCACCACCGCCCTGCCCTACGCCAACGGCAACTTCCATATCGGCCACATCATGGAATACATCCAGGCCGACACCTGGGTGCGTTACCAGCGCATGATGGGCAACACGGTGGACTTTTGCGGCGCCGACGACACGCACGGCGCGCCAATCATGATCGCCGCTGAAAAGGCGGGTGTGACCCCACAACAGTTTGTCGCGGGAATTGCCGCTGGGCGCCAGCAGTACCTGGACGGCTTTCACATCAGCTTTGACAACTGGCACAGCACCGACGCGCCCGAAAACCACGAACTGGCGCAAGCCATCTATCGCGACCTGCGCGACAACGCTGGCGGCTCGCTGATTGAAACCCGCACCATTGAGCAATTTTTCGATCCGCAGAAAGCGATGTTCCTGCCCGACCGCTTTATCAAGGGCGAGTGCCCGAAGTGCCACACAGCAGACCAGTACGGCGACAACTGCGAAAGCTGCGGCGCCGTCTACGCGCCGACCGACCTGATCAACCCCTACTCGGCGCTGTCAGGCGCCAGGCCCGAGCTGAAAAGCTCGGAACACTTCTTCTTCAAGTTGTCTGACCCGCGCTGCGTGGCGTTTCTGAAAAACTGGACGCAAGACGGCAAGCTGCAGCCCGAGGTGGCCAACAAAATCAAGGAATGGTTCAGCGTGCGCAGCAATCCGGACGGCAGCACCAGCGACGGCCTGGGCGACTGGGACATCAGCCGCGACGCACCTTACTTCGGCATCGAGATTCCCGACGCACCGGGCAAGTACTTTTATGTCTGGCTGGACGCGCCGATCGGCTACCTGGCCTCGTTGAAGAATCTGTGCAGCAAACGCGGCGTCGACTATGACGCCTACATGGCCAACCCGGCGCTTGAGCAGTACCACTTCATCGGCAAAGACATCGTTACTTTTCACACGCTGTTCTGGCCGGCGACGCTGCGTTTCAGCGGCCGCAAGACGCCCGACAACATTTTTGTGCACGGCTTTTTAACGGTCAACAACGGCGAGAAGATGAGCAAGAGCCGGGGCACCGGGCTGGACCCGCTGAAATACCTCCAGCTGGGCATGAACCCGGAATGGCTGCGCTACTACCTGGCCGCCAAACTGAGCGCCCGCAACGAAGACATCGACTTCAACGCCGACGACTTCATGGCCCGCGTCAACGCCGACCTGATCGGCAAGTACGTCAACATCGCCAGCCGTGCCGCCGGCTTTTTGACCAAGCGCTTCGCCGGCCAGCTCGGCGCCGTCGGCGAGGACGGCGCGGCCCTACTGCACGCGTTGCGCGCCCAGTCGGGCGCCGTGGCCGCGCTGTACGAGGCGCGCGACTTCGCCAAAGCCATGAAAGACATCATGCTGCTGGCCGACCGGGTCAATGCCTACGTTGACGCCAACAAGCCGTGGGAGCTGGCCAAGCACGCCGAGCAATCCGCGCGCCTGCAAGACGTTTGCACGGTGTGCATCAAGGCGTTTCGCATCCTCACCGGCTACCTCAAACCGGTGTTGCCACAGCTGGCCGCGCAGGTGGAGCGCTTCCTGAACATCGCACCGCTCAGCTTTGCCAACATCACCCAGCCGCTGCCGGCCGGTCACGTCATCGACGCCTACCAGCACCTGATGCAGCGCGTCGACGTCAAGCAACTTGATGCATTGTTTGAGACTCAAGCCCAAGCAGAACAAGTGCCAGCAACTACGCAAACTGTAGCATCAAAAAAAACCGCTGGTGCTGCTGCCCCCAGCGACCCCCATGCGCCGGGCGGCGAGCCGATCGCACCGACTCTTCAAATCAACGACTTTGCCAAAGTCGACCTGCGCATCGCCAAAATCCTGGATTGCCAAGCCGTCGCAGGCTCAACCAAGCTGTTGCAACTGACGCTGGACGCCGGCGAGGTTGACGCCGCCGGTCAGCCGAAGACGCGCAACGTCTTCAGCGGCATTGCCAGCATGTACCAGCCCGCGCAACTGGTCGGAAAACTCACCGTACTGGTCGCCAACCTGGCGCCGCGCAAGATGAAGTTTGGCGTGTCTGAAGGCATGGTGCTGGCGGCCAGCCACGCCGACGAGAAAGCCAACCCGGGCATTTACCTGCTAGAGCCCGTGGCCGGTGCGCAACCTGGACTGCGCATCCACTAGCAGGTCGCCGGCGATTCAGTCCTGCGGCGCGCTGGCACGGCGTTGACGAAATCGTTCACGCAGTTTTTCTTTCTGCTCGGGGCTGAGCGACTGAAAGCGCTGTTTGAGCTTGACTTTGGCGGCGTCGCGCTCCTCGGGCGTCATGGCGCGCCAGCGTGAGCGCAATTTTTCGCGTACCAGCGCACGCTCCTGCGCCGTCAGCCGCTGACGGGGCGCGTCTTCTGGCGCGCTTTGCGCGAAGGCCATCGACGAGGCAACCATGGCGGCCAACAGAACGCCCGCCCCAAGGACGCAACGCAGTCGTCTCAGCACCATGGTCGTCTCCGGTAGCTCGGATCAATCGTGCTTTTGCGCGTAGAGGCGATGGCTATTCTTGCGCAGCGTTTTGCGGGTGGAAAGAACTTCATGACGGGTCAATTGTCCATCGGCGTTGGCTTTTTCCTGCTTTTTCTCGGTCAAAGCCAGTCGCTGGCTCAGGCGAGCCTGTTCACGGGCATTGAGTGAACCGTTGGCCACACCGTTGTCAAAACGCTGTTGCTGCTTCGCTTGCCGGGCATCCACCGTCTGGTTGTATTTGTCCAGCGGTGTGGACGTGGCGTCTTGCGCAAAAGCGCTCACACCGAGCAAACTGATCAAGGCAACGCTGAGAGTGATTCGGGTTTTCATAAAAAGGCTCCTACTGTGGTTGAACAAAACCGCTTGGCGGTGTCCGTATTGAATTACAAAGAGCCGTGTCTGGGGGTGTCAAGCCATGCCGTTGTGTATCAGCGTTGACACAATCCATCAAACGCCGTCGGTCTTGCGTAAACTCCAAACATGGCGCCGCTCTCACCCATCCAAGTGCTCATGATCGACGACGATCTCGAGCTCGCCGGCCTGGTCGCCGAGCTGTTTCGGCGTGAAGGCCTGGGCTGGCAGCATCAGCCCAGCTGCGCCGACGGGTTGGCAGCCATGCAGGCCAACGCCCCGGATGTCCTGCTGCTCGACTGGATGCTGCCCGACGGCAACGGCCTGGACCTGTGCCGCCAGGTGCGCCAGCAAGGGCCGCAGCTGCCAATCCTGATGCTCACCGCCAAAGGTGACCCGATCGACAAAGTATTGGGGCTGGAGCTGGGCGCCGACGACTACATGACCAAGCCGTTTGACCCGCGCGAGCTGATCGCCCGGGTGCGCGCGCTGGCGCGCCGGGCCGGCACAGTGCAGCAACTGACCCGCATGCGTTTTGCCGAGCTGGAGCTGGACCTGCTAGCGCGCCGGGTCAGCCACCAGCAGCAGCCGTTGGCCCTGACCTCGGCTGAATTCAAACTGCTCTGGACACTGGCCGCGCAGGCCGGCCAGGTAGTCAGCCGCGAAGCCCTCAATGCCGCCATCCAGCCCGGCGGCTACATGCCGCTGGACCGCGCCGTGGACGTGCAAATTGGCCGCTTGCGCAAAAAACTGATGGGGATTCCCGGCGGCGAGCAGCTCATTGAAACCGTGCGTGGTGAAGGCTATACCTTCACCGGCCAACGGCGATGACGTACCGGTGGCCACGCTCGCTGTTTGCGCGCCTGTTCGTGCTGCAGCTGGCCAGTCTGGTGGCGGTGTTCCTGGTGTTTGGCGCGCTGGTGCTGCGCGACCAAGCGCGCGCCAACGCCCGGCTGGTCGCCCCGATCTGGGCGGCAGCCATCCAGGCGCGCCTCACACAGCCCGCAGGCGACGCACCGGCCAGCGCCAGCGAAGTGGTTGCCACTGAAGTGACGGTAACTTTAGGGTCGCCACCGGCCGACGCCGACTACCCCAAACTGGCGGCCCGCTACAACGCCTTGATCAAGGAGCTGGGGCACGCCGAGCTGGACGTGCGCCGGGTTGCCCTGAGTAGCCAGGACAACATCACCACCACCTGGCTGGAGGTGGCCACCGCCGACGGCCACACGCGCTGGGTCGGCATCAGCGAAGACGTCGAGGCCGCCAGCTTGTGGGGGCCGACCGGTCTGGGGCTGTTGCTGGCGCTTGGCATTGTCATTGCCAGTGCCTGGTGGATGAGCCGGCACCTGATTTTTCCGCTGACGCAGCTCAAAGGCGCCATGCAGGCGTACGCCGAGACCGGCATCGCGCCGACGCTGAAGAACGACACAGGTCCGGCAGAGACCCGCGAGATGGCCACACAATTTGCCGAGCTGGTCGACCAACGTGAACAAAACGAGCGCAGCCGCGAGGTCATGCTCGCGGGCATTTCCCACGATCTGCGCAGCCCCCTGGGGCGCATCCGCATGGGCGCCGAGCTGCTGCCCGACGATGCGGCGAGCGTGGCCTGGAAAAAAGTCATCGTCGACAACGTGGCGCTGGCCGACCGCTTGCTGGAGTCATTCATGGACTACGCGCGCGCCCAGCAGCTGACGCTGGACAGCAGCGTCGACCTGCAGGCGCTGCTGGCGCAGCAATGCGCCCTGCGCGACATTCCGGTGCGCGAGGCCCCGGGCTTGCCGCACCCGCTGGTGATTGCGCCGGCCAACGCGGTAGCGCTGGAGCGCTCGCTCAGCAACCTGCTCGACAACGCCCAAAAGTATGGCAAACCACCCATCGAGGTGACTTTGACCGCGCGTGACGCGCTGGCGGTGATCAGCGTCGCCGATCATGGGGCTGGCATCGCTACCGCGCAGCTTGATCAAATGCTGCAACCGTTTCATCGCGGCCAGAGCCATCGCAACACGCCCGGCACGGGCTTGGGGCTGGCCATCGTCAACGAGACGGTCCGCCGGCACGGCGGCCAGGTGCGCTTGCGCAACACCAACAGCGGATTTACTGTTGAAGTCGCCCTGCCCTGCCAAAGCACGCCAGCTTGATCCAGCCGCGCGTTGGTTCGCCACCCATCGTCGGCATACCATTTGGCCAGCAGCGGCCGGCTCCGCGACTGACCTCTGCGCAACGACGCGGCGATGATCCGAAAAACTAACCGACGCGCCGGCGCACCGCCGTCAGAATGCCACGCAGGATGTCGATCGGCGCCGGCGGGCAGCCCGGCACGGTGACGTCGACCGGGATGACGCGGGCGACGCCGCCGCAGGTGGCGTAGCTTTCGCCAAAGATACCGCCGTCGCAGGCACAGTCGCCCACCGCCACCACCAGTTTGGGCTCGGGCGTGGCCTCATAGGTGCGTTTCAGCGCCGTTTCCATGTTGCGTGACACCGGGCCGGTGACCAGCAGCAGGTCGGCGTGGCGCGGGCTGGCAACAAAGCGGATGCCCAGCCCTTCCAGGTTGTAATAGGGGTTACCCAGCGCGTTGACTTCCAGCTCGCAGCCGTTGCACGAGCCAGCGTCGACTTCGCGGATGGTCAGTGCCTGACCCAGGATGTCGAGCAACTCGGCCTGGATACGCGAGGCCTCGGCCTGCGCGTCGGCGCCAATGTCGGGCGCCGGTTCGGTGCGAATGCCCGACTTGGCGATCTGTTGAACGACTTTCCAGATCATGGAGGGTGCCTCAGAGATCGTGACCTGAATAGCTCAGGTTGAACGACTTGTTGATGAGCGGGAAATCGGCGACGATGTTGCCCATGACGGCGTGTTGCAATACCGGCCAGTTTTGCCACGACGGGTCGTGCAGGTGGCAGCGGGCGATGCGTTTGTCGTGCGTCGCATCGAACAGCTCCAATGCCACCAGAATCTCGCCCCGCCAACCCTCGACCCAACCGGCGCCGCGGCAGGCCTGCGCCGGCAACTGCACCGCAGTCTGGAACGGCCCGCTGGGCAGCTCGCAGAGCATGCGCTCAATCAGCCGCAGCGACTCAAAGACTTCGTCAAAGCGCACCAGCACGCGCGCGGCGACGTCGCCGTTGTGGTGCGTGGCCATGGCCACGCCGAGCTTGTCGTACGGCGTGAACGGGTGGTCACAACGCACGTCCCACGCCTGGCTGCTGGCGCGCCCGGCCAGCCCGGTCAGGCCCAGTTGGGACGCCAGCGCCGGCCCGACGCGACCGGTGGTCATCAGCCGGTCTTGCAGCCCGGCGTGCGCTTCAAAAATGTCAAACAGGCGGCGCAGCGCGGGCGACAAAGCCTTGCAGCCCTGCAGCAGGGCGTCGGCCTGCGCGCGCGTCAAGTCACTGGCCACGCCCCCGGGCACCACGCAGTCCATCATCAAGCGGTGGCCAAAGGCTGCCTTGGAGCCACGCAACCAGTCTTCACGCAGGCGCGAGAACTGCGCCAACGCAAAAGCAAACGCCGCGTCGTTGCCCAGCGCGCCCAGGTCGCCCAGATGGTTGGCGACGCGTTCGCGCTCGAGCAGCAGTGCGCGCAGCCACTGCGCCGCTGGCGGAATCTCGGTTTGCGTGGCCGATTCGAGCGCCATGCAATAGGCCCAGGCATACGCCACCGTGCTGTCGCCGGACACGCGCCCGGCCAGCCGGTGCGCCTGCAACGGGTCAAGCTGCGTCATGCGCTGCTCGATGCCCTTGTGCGTGTAGCCCAGGCGCTGCTCCAGGCGCAATACCTTTTCGCCGACGACCGAGAAGCGGAAGTGTCCCGGCTCGATGATGCCGGCGTGCACCGGGCCAACGGCAATCTCGTGCACGCCGTCGCCGGCCACCGGCACGAACGGGTAATCGATCAGCGGCTGCGGGTCAGGCACGGGCAAGGCCTGCACCGGCTGCAACAGTGGGTAGCGGTCGCTGGCCCAGGCGCCGTGGTTGAACCACGGCCGCGTGTCGGCCACGCCACGGGCATGAACGTTGGACAAGTCGGCCGCCGCCCGCTGCATGCGCGCCGCAGCCGGGAACACGTCGGACAAATCAGGGTAGCTGGCCCCGCCGTCTTGCGGCGACAACGGCAACGCCAGCCAGAACAGGCCATCAAGCGTGACATAAGCACAAAATATGGCTTCAGCCCTTTGTTCGCCTTGGCTATTAGCTTCATTAATGATAGCTTTACCGGCCCACAACGCGACCAGTCGGCCGCCTTCGTTGCGCACCGCCGGGGCCGCCGCCAGCCATTGCGACTCGGTCACCGTGCCGTACCACAGCGGCACCGGCGCCGGCAAAGCAGCAAACTCAACATCCAGGCCAGGTAGCTTCATGCCTTAGCCCCCCAACATCTTGGCCGCCTGCACGTACCAGCCGTTCAGGTAAGGTGGAATGAACAAGCCCAGCATCAGCCCCAGGCTCAGGTGCACAAACACCGGCACCAGCGCCGGCGGGTGCGCCAGCGGCTTGAGCGAGGTGTCGCCAAAGACCATCGGCAGCACGCGCGCCAGAATCGACGCAAACGCCACACCCAGGCCAACAAACAGGAACGGCGTGGCCCAGGGATGTTCCCGCATCGCCGTCGTGATGATCAGGAATTCGCTGGCAAACACGCCAAACGGCGGCATGCCGACGATCGCCATAGCGCCCAGCATCAAGCCCCAGCCGACGGTCGGGTTCACCTTGATGAGGCCACGGATTTCGCTCATCACCTGCGTTCCCGCCTTTTGCGTGGCGTGGCCGACGGTGAAGAAGATGGCCGACTTGACCAGCGAGTGCACCGTCATGTGCAGCAACCCGGCGAAATTGGCCACCGGGCCGCTCATGCCAAAAGCGAACGTGATCAGGCCCATGTGCTCGATCGACGAGTACGAGAACATGCGCTTGACGTCTTTCTGGCGCGACAGGAAGAAGCCGGCAACGACCACCGACAGCAGTCCAAAACCCATCATCAGTTGCCCGGCCACCGGCGTGCCCACCGCGCCGTCGGTCAGCACCTTGCAACGCAGTACCGAATACATTGCCACGTTGAGCAGCAGGCCTGAGAGCACGGCGGACACCGGCGTGGGGCCTTCGGCGTGCGCGTCGGGCAGCCAACTGTGCATCGGCACCAGACCGATCTTGGTGCCGTAACCGACCAGCAAAAAGACGAACGCCAGCGACATGATGGTGGGGTCAAGCTGGCCCTTGATGTCGCTCAGGCTGGTCCACAGCAGCGTGGCGTGCTCGGCGCCGAGCACCTTGTCGGCGGCCATGTAGAGCAGGATGGTGCCAAACAGCGCCTGGGCGATGCCCACGCCGCACAGAATGAAGTATTTCCACGCCGCTTCCAGGCTCGCCGAGGTGCGGTACACCGAGACCAACAACACCGTGGTCAGCGTCGCCGCTTCCATGGCGACCCAGATGATGCCCAGGTTGTTGGTGGTGAAACCCAGCAACATGGTGAAGCTGAACAACTGGTACATGCTGTGGTACAGGCGCATGCGCGGGGGCGTCATCTTGCCGTGATCCTGCTCGACGCGCATGTAGGGGCGCGAAAAAATCGACGTCGTCAAACCGACAAACGCGGTCAGCGTTACCAGAAAGACGTTCAGCGGGTCGATAAAGAACTGCTTGTCCCAGACGAAAGCCGGGCCGTCATTGATGACCTGCACCGTCATTACACAGGACGCGACAAAGGTGCCGAAACTAAAGAGCACGTTGACCTCACGCGCCCAGGAGCGGTGCCCGACCAGCGCCAGCGCCGCACCACCAAGCAAGGGAATGCCAAGAACGAACAACAAGGCGATCATGTCCGGTCGTCCTTCAGCGTTTCCAGGTTGTGGATATCCAGACTGTCGAACTTCTCACGAATCTGGAACATGAACACACCCAGAATCAGCACGCCGACCAGCACGTCCAGCGCGACGCCAAACTCGACAATCATCGGCATGCCGTTGGTGACCGTCGTGGCGGCAAAGATCAGGCCGTTTTCCATTGACAAAAAGCCGATGACCTGCGGTACCGCCTTGGAGCGCGTGATCATCATCATGAATGACAACAAGATACACGCCAGCGCGATGCCCAACGTGCCACCGGCCAGGGTCTCAGACAGCCGCGATACCGGCGCCGACAGGCTGAACGACAAAATCACCAAAGCGATGCCGATCAGCATGATGGTGGGAATGTTGAACAAGGTTTCGACGTCCCAGCGCACGTTGAGCTTGCGGATCACCCGGTGCAACATCCACGGGATGAAGATCACCTTGAGCACGAGCGTCAGTACGCCAGAGACGTACAGGTCCGGCTGCGTCGTCGCGTAACCAAGCAGGAACGACGCGACCACCAACGCAGCTCCCTGGATCATGAACAGGTTGATCAAGGTGACGATACGACGCTGCGAAATCATCGCAAACGAGAGCAGCAGGATGATGGTCGCCAGCAGGTTGACCAGTTGCGGCACAAACTTGATCATCCGACCCCCAACAAAACGTTGACCAACAGGCCAATCACCGCCATCAGGAAAGCCGTGCCCAGAAACTCGGGAACACGAAAAATCCGCATCTTGGCGCTGGCGGTCTCTACCATGGCCAGCGCAATGCCGCCCAGCGCCAGCTTGAAAATCAACACTGGCAGGGCCAACACCAGTGCCAGCGGTGAATTGGCTTCGGCCACGCCCCAGGGGAAAAACAGCGCCAACCCCGCGCAGGAATAGGCAAATAGTTTCAGACTGGCGGCCCACTCCATCAATGCCAGATGACGCGCCGAATACTCCAGAATCATCGCCTCGTGAATCATGGTGAGTTCCAGGTGCGTGTCGGGGTTATCGACCGGCACGCGGGCGTTTTCGGCCAGCGACACCATGGTGAAGGCGACCCCGGCGAGCAGCATGCTCGGGTAGATCGCCAGATCGCGGTGCGCCAGCGTTTCAACAATTGCCGTCAACGAGGTCGACCCGGTGATCATCGAGGCACAGAACAGCACCATCAGCAACGCGGGTTCGGCCAGAAAACCGACCAGCATCTCGCGGCGCGCGCCCAGCGTGCCAAAAGCAGTGCCAACGTCCATCGCCGCCAACGAAATGAACACCCGCGCCAGCGCAAACAGACCCACCAGCGCAATCGCGTCGGCCGCGGGCGACAAAGGCAGGTCGGTCGACAGCGTCGGAATGATGGCGCTGGCCAACAACATGCAGCAAAACACCAGGTAGGGCGCGAAGCGGTACAAGGGCGAAGCGTGCTCGGCCATCACCGATTCCTTGTTGAACAACTTGTGCAGCATGCGATAGGGCTGCAACACGCCGGGCGCCGACTTGTTTTGCAGCCAATGCCGCCACTGGTTGACCCAACCCGATAGCAACGGCGCCAGCACCAGCGCCAACACCAGTTCGAGCAACTGCGAAAACGTGCCCAACGTGCTCATCGTTTCACCACCAGCAGCATGACGATCAGCGTCACAAAACTGTAGAGCAGGTAAACCGCAATGCGCCCCTGCTGCAGCCTACCCACCAGGCGCGACACCCACTCGACCGAGCGCGCCACCGGCAAATACAGCCAATACCACAGCGGGTCTTCAACCTTGACCGCGTAATGCGGTTGCGCGTCTGAGGCCTTTGGCAAATGGCGGGTCATGCGAAAAAACAACTCGAAAATCTGCCGGATCGGCTGGCCAAAGCCTTC
>JBBIGT010000056.1:0-13192 GCA_037447395.1 Comamonadaceae bacterium
TGGTGTTGAAACCGGCCAGGTTGCGCACGCCCATCTTGCTCATCAGTTTGTAGCGGCGTTCCATCTCGGCGACGCACCAGGTCAAGGCGTTGGCGGCCTGCTTCATGTCGGTGACGACCGGGCACAACAGGTGCGGGATGCCTTCGTAGACCGACATTTCCAGCATCTTCGGGTCGATCATGATCAAGCGCACGTCGTGCGCCTCGGCCTTGTAGAGCAGACTCAAAATCATGGCGTTGATGCCGACCGACTTGCCCGAGCCGGTGGTGCCGGCCACCAGCACGTGCGGCATCTTGGCCAGGTCGGCCAGCACCGGGTTGCCAACGATGTCCTTGCCCAAGCCCATGGTCAGCAGCGACTTGGCCTGGTTGTACGCTTGCGAGCCCAAAATTTCGGCCAGGCGGATCGTTTGGCGCTTGGCGTTGGGCAGCTCCAGCGCCATCGTCGTCTTGCCGGGAATGGTTTCGACCACGCGGATCGACACCAGGCTCAAACTGCGCGCCAGGTCCTTGGCTAGACCGACAATCTGCGACCCCTTGACGCCGGTGGCCGGCTCGATCTCGTAGCGGGTGATGACCGGGCCGGGTTGCGCCAGCACCACGCTGACGTCGACGCCAAAGTCTTTCAGGCGCTTTTCGATCATGCGGCTGGTCATCTCCAGCGTCTCGGCGGCGACGGTTTCTTGGCGCGCCGCGGCGGCGTCGAGCAAATCGACCTGCGGCAACTTGCTGTCGGGCAGTTCCTGGAACAGCGGCTTTTGCCGCTCTTTGACCACTCGCTCGCTCTTGGGTAACTCGGCCAATACCGGCTCGACCACCGTCACCACCGGTTTGGGTCGGTCACTCGGCGCCGGCGCTTGCACCGGGTCGTCTGGCGGCACCTGCGCGCGCGCTTGCACCGCCTGCTGGCCCAGCGCCAAGTCTTCTTGCTCGGCGATCTTTTTCTGCCGGGTTTCGATCTGCGCGAACAACCAGGCGCCCAGGCGCTCGGCGACATCCAGCCACGAAAAACCAAACACCATGGCCGCGCCGAGCAGGCCCACGGCAATCGCCAACAGGCCCGAGCCGTTGAAGCCCAGCGCCTGCATCGCCAACGGCCCCAACCAGTATCCCAGCACACCGCCGCCATGGCCCGGCAAACCGGCCTCGTGACTGTAAAAGCGCGTCCACTCAAGCACGGCGCTGGCCGTCACCAGCAGCAACAGTCCCAGCCAGAAGCGCGCGCGCGCAAAAGTGCGCGGCCGATGGGGCATGCTGTTCACCCCGGCGCTGGCCAACAAGCGCGACGCGTCGCCACCACGCAGGCGCCTGGCCAACGCCCCCAGCCAGGCACGCGCGGCCGCGGCAAAACACCACCAGACGGAAAACCCGAGCAAGAAATAGCTGCCATCAGCCAGCCAGGCGCCCAGCGCGTGTAGCCGGTTGGCCAGCGGCGCGCCGTTGCCCGACGTCGACCAGGCGGCGTCCAGCGGCGAGTACGAGGCCAGCGCCAACAGCCAAACGGCCAGCGCTGCAAAGCCCAGCAGCAACGTAATTTCAGCAGAAAACCGCCGCCAGCCGTCGCGCGGCGCGCCCGCGGCGACGGCGGTGCGCTGTCCATTCAGATCGTGAAGTGAATAAGTCATTGAAAATCGTCATAACGCCAACCCGGCGCGGGCCAAGCGGCGTACTTGCAATAATGCGTGCCAGTCCCAACTGTACCTGCGATCCACCGTCAACTTTTCCCCAACCAGCATGAGCACGTCACGCCACACCAAAGTTTTGATTCTCGGCTCCGGCCCAGCCGGCTACACCGCCGCCATTTACGCCGCCCGCGCCAACCTTTCCCCCTTGCTCATCACCGGCATGGCCCAAGGTGGGCAGTTGATGACGACGACCGAAGTCGACAACTGGCCCGCCGACGTCGACGGCGTGCAGGGCCCGGACTTGATGCAACGCTTTTTGGCGCACGCCGAGCGCTTCAACACCGAGATCGTTTTTGATCACATCAACAAGGTTGATTTTTCCAAACGCCCATTCACCCTGAGCGGCGACAGCGGCACGTACACCTGCGACGCGCTGATCCTGGCCACCGGCGCATCGGCCAAGTACCTCGGCCTGCCCAGCGAAGACGCCTTCATGGGTCGCGGTGTGTCGGGCTGCGCCACCTGCGACGGTTTTTTCTACCGCAACGAGGTCTGCTGCGTGGTCGGCGGCGGCAACACCGCCGTGGAAGAAGCGCTGTACCTGGCCAACATTGCCAGCAAGGTGTACCTGATCCACCGCCGCGACAAGTTCCGTGCCGAGCCGATCATGATCGACAAGCTGATGGCCAAAGTGACCGAGGGCAAGATCGAGCTGCGCACCTTCTGCACGCTCGACGAAGTGCTCGGCGACGCCAGCGGCGTTACCGGTGTGCGCGTCAAAAATGTGACGACAGGTGCCACCGAAGACCTGACGCTCAAGGGCTGCTTTATCGCCATCGGCCACGCACCCAACACCGATATTTTTCAGGGTCAGCTGGCCATGGCCGGCGGCTACCTGGTTACGCAAGGCGGGCAAAACGGCTTTGCCACCCAGACCAGCGTGCCCGGCATCTTTGCGGCCGGCGACGTACAGGACCACATCTACCGCCAGGCGATCACCAGCGCCGGTACCGGTTGCATGGCCGCACTCGACGCCCAGCGTTTCCTGGAGCAGCAGGCGTAAGGCAGTCCAGCGGGGTGGCCCGGCGCTTCGGGCCGGTGTCTCAAGGCCGCTATAATGTTCGGCTTTTCCGGGTTACCGCCACCCTTTTCTTGGCGAGGTGAGGCCAGCAACGTCTGTTGCGGCTGTATAAAACGAACGGAGTGACCTCAATGGCACGCGTATGTGACGTCACGGGCAAAAAGCCCATGGTTGGGAACACGGTTTCCCACGCCAACAACAAAAACAAGCGCCGGTTCTTGCCGAACCTGCAATACCGTCGGTTCTGGGTTGAGTCTGAAAACCGCTGGGTGCGCCTGCGGATTTCGAACGCTGGCCTGCGTTTGATCGACAAGAATGGCATCGACGCCGTGCTCGCAGACTTGCGTGCCCGCGGTCAAGCCTAAACCTTCACTGAAAGAGCATCATGGCAACCAAAGGCGGACGCGAAAAAATCAAGCTGGAATCGACAGCCGGTACCGGTCACTTCTACACCACAGACAAAAACAAGAAGACCACTCCTGACAAGCTGCTGATCAAGAAATTTGATCCGAAGGCGCGCAAGCACGTCGACTACAAGGAAGTCAAGCTGAAGTAATTCAGCGGCGTCGTTCCAGAAAAAAGCCCGCTGCATGCGGGCTTTTTTCTGGGCGCGAAGCCTGGCGCGTGCCGACCGCTACTTGCGCTGCCACAGCGCGGCAAAGAAACCGTCGGTCTGATGCCGGTGCGGCCACAGCCGCAAATAGCGCCGACCGTCTTCACCACCGGCGCACAGGCTCGATGCGTCAGGCACCTTCAAGCCAAGCAACACGTCGGCGGCATCAAGCGCGACAAAGTCAGGGTTGGCGTCAGAAAAAGCGTGCGCGATGGCTTCGTTCTCCTGCGGCAAGACGCTACAGGTGGCATAGACCAGCCGGCCGCCTGACTTCACCAGCCGGGCCGCACTTTGCAGAATGGCAGCCTGCTTGACGGCCATTTCCTCAACGGCTTTTATGTCCTGGCGCCATTTCAGATCCGGGTTGCGCCGCAACGTGCCCAAGCCGGTGCACGGCGCGTCGACCAGCACCCGGTCTATCTTGCCCGCCAGACGCTTGACGCGGTCGTCGCGCTCGTGCGCGATGGCCGCCGGGTGCACGTTGCTCAGGCCGCTGCGTGCCAGACGCGACTTGAAGGCATCGAGCCGCCCGGCCGACGTATCGAAGGCATAGAGCCGGCCGGTGGAGCGCATCGCCGCGCCAATGGCCAGCGTCTTGCCGCCGGCTCCAGCGCAAAAATCGACGACCATCTCGCCGCGCTTGGCGTCGAGCAGCAGCGCCAGCAATTGCGAGCCTTCGTCCTGCACCTCGAAGTCGCCGCGCAAAAAGGCCTCGTGCCGATTGAGCGCCGGCTTGCCGTCAATGCGCAAGCCCCAGGGCGAATACGGCGTCTGCGTTGCTTTGATTCCTGTAGCAGCCAGCGCTTGCTGCACCTCGGCTCGCTTGGCTTTGAATGTGTTGACGCGCAAGTCCAGACCGGCACCTTTATTGAGACTCTCGACCAACGGCCAGAAGCCGTCAGCCAGCTGCTCTTTGAGCGGCGCGACCAACCAGTCGGGCAGGTTGTGGCGGTGGCGCTCGAGCAAGTCCGCCGGCTGGATCTGCGCGCATTGGTCGAGCCAAATTTTTTCTTGCTCACTCAACGCGCTGCGCAGAAAGTCACCCGGGCCATAAAAGCCCAGAATCGCCAGGCGGCGCTCACGCGGGCCACTGCCCGACGGCGCCAGATGGTCAAACAGGTTTTTTTTTCGCAGCACCGTGTACACCGTCTCGGCCAGCGTGGCGCGCTCGCGCTGCCCCAGGTTGCGGTGATCACGAAAAAAACGCGAGACGATGGCGTCGGCCGGATGGTCGAATTTGAGGGTCAGACGCACGAGTTCGGAACACGCGTCGAGCAAGGCTTTGGGATGCATAGCGGCACATTGTCCCACGCGCGCCACGGGAACTTTACCCAGGTTTACACGTCCGAAAGCCGCGGTCGGCGGCGCTTGTCGCACAATCATGTCCAGCTGCTTGGCTTGGCGCCGAGGCCGCTCGTCAGCCACCCCGTTGTCACCCGCTGTTCTTGCCACCTGCCCCGTCACCATGCCCGTCAACGCCCCCGTCCCCCCCGCTCGATACGCTTTTCGCTGCGCGTTGCTGGCGCTGCTGTGCGGCGCGCTCGCCGGTTGCGCCGGTTGGCACGGCTTTGACGGCTTGGCCGCGGCGGCCGGCGGCCGCAGCAACGCCCAGGCGGCGCCGGCACCAGAGGCGCAGTTGCAAGCCTGGTGGCAGCCGTTGCACGACACCGTGCTGCAACAGCTCATCGAGCAGGCGCTGCAGACCAACACCTCGGTCGAGTCGGCGCGCGCCGCCGTACAACAGGCACGCGCCACGCGCGACGTCGAACTGGCCAGCCAGCGCCCGCAACTGACGCTGTCAGGTTCGCTGCAACGCAACGTCGTCGAAGGCGCCGCCAGTGTCAACGCCCGTGCCGGGCTGGACGCCGGTTGGGAGCTGGACATTTTTGGCGCCAACCGCAACACCCTGGCCAACCAGGACGCGCAAGTCGTCGCCGCGCAAACCAACCTGCGCGACGTGCAATTGAGCATGAGCGCCGAAGTTGCGCTGGCGTATATCGACCTGCGCAGCCTGCAAAGCCAGCTCGACGTGGCCCGGCGCAATCTGGCCAGCCAACAAGAAACGCTGCAGATCACCCAGTGGCGCGCCGCCGCCGGACTGCTGACGGCCCTCGAAGTGGAACAGGCGCAGGCGGCCACCGCTCAAACATCGGCGCAATTGCCGGCGCTGCAGACCAGCCTGGCCGTGGCGCGCCACAGTCTGGCGTTGTTGACCGGCAAGAACCCAACCGAGCTCGACACCGTGTTGACGCCGGTGCGCGCGTTGCCGGCAGTGCCGGCAACCATTGCCGACGTCATCGACGCGGAGCGGCTGCGCCAGCGCGCCGACGTGCGCGCAGCTGAGGCCCGCGTGCAAGCGGCGCAGGCCGGCGTCGAAGCCGCCGATGCGGCACGCTACCCGAGCTTTCGCCTGGGCGGCTCGGTCGGGCTGACCGCGCTGACGCTAGCCGGTTTGAGCAACGGCGCGTCGGTGGCTACCACGGTACTGGCCAGCATGACCGCACCGCTGATCGACGGTGGCGCCGGCCGGGCCCGCGTCGCGGTGCAACAAGCCGCCGTATTGCAAGCGCAGGCCAGCTACCGCGGCACGCTGCTGACGGCGCTCAAGGACGTCGAAGACGCCATGGTGTCATGGCGCTACAGCCAGCAACGCATTGATGATTTGCAAGGTGCCGCCAGCGCCGCGAGCAACGCCGCGCTGTTGGCCGACCAACGCTACACCAGCGGCCTGGTCGACTTTCAAACCGTCTTGCAAACGCAGCGCACCTTGTTCAGCGCCCAGGACAGCCTGGCCAGCGCGCAAGCCCAACGCAGCGCCGACTATGTGCGCCTGGTCAAGGCCGTCGGCGGCGCCTGGCAATAAAGCCGACCAAGCACACCACGACGCCTAACCCGCTTCAACCAGCACCCCCGCACCATGGCCGATACAACCCACTCCAAGTCCAACGCCAACGCCGCATCCTCGGCCGTGCAAGATCTGCTGGCCGGCCCGGCCAAGCGCCCATGGTGGCGCCAACGCTGGCTCATTGGTACTCTTTTTTTAATAGCTATTAGCGCCGGTATTTATTACACCTGGAGCCAAAAGCAGCAAGCATCTGCAAAGCCAAGCTACGTCACCGAAGCGGCCGCACGTGGCAAGCTCACGCTCACCGTCACCGCCAACGGCACGCTGCAACCGACACGCACGGTCAACATCGGCAGCGAACTCTCGGGCACGGTCGCGCGCGTGCTGGTGGACGTCAATGACCGCGTCAGGAAGGGGCAAGTACTGGTCGAACTCGACACCGCCAAGCTCAACGACCAGGTGACGCGCTCGCGCGCCGCATTGAACGCCGCGCAGGCACAGTTGGCGCAGGCCAGCGCCACCGTCAAGGAGACCCAGGCCAATCTGGCGCGACTGGAAGAAGTGGCGCGCCTGTCGGGCGGCAAAGTGCCGTCGGCGAGCGAGCTCGACAGCGCGCGCGCGGCGCTCGATCGCGCCACTGCCGGTGAGGCCAGCGCCCGCGCCAACCTCGACGCCGCACGGGCGGCGCTCACCACCGACGAAACCAATTTGGCCAAGGCGTCTATCCGCTCGCCGATCGACGGCGTGGTGCTCACGCGCGCGGTCGACCCAGGCAACGCGGTGGCGGCGTCGCTGCAGGCGGTCACGCTGTTCACCGTCGCCGAAGACCTGCGCCAACTGCAGTTGCGCGTCAACGTCGACGAAGCCGACGTGGGCCGCGTCAAGGTTGGGCAAAAAGCCAGTTTCACCGTCAGCGCGTTTGCCGGCAGGCGCTTTCCGGCCACCATCACCCGGGTGTCGTTTGGCTCGACCATTACCGACAACGTCGTCACCTACGTCACGCAAATGGACGTCGGCAACGACGACCTGAGCCTGCGCCCAGGCATGACCGCCACCAGCACCATCGTCGCGGTCGAGCGCACAGACGTGCTGCTGGTGCCCAACACCGCGTTGCGGTTTTCGCCGCAAAGCACCAGCAACGCCAAGGCCAAAGGGAGCGACATCATGGCCAGCGTCATGCCACGCATTCCCCGGGCGGCCAAAAAAGCATCGGGCGGCGGCAGCGCCAAACAGGTCTGGGTGCTGCGCAACGGCGCACCGGTGGCGGTCAACGTCACCCCCGGCATCAGCGACGGGCGCATGACCGAGATTACCGGCGGCGACCTCACCGAAGGCATGGCCGTCATCACCGAACAACGCAGCGGCGGCGCCAGCAAATCATGAGCGGCCAGGCGCTGATCGAACTCCAGGCCGTGACCAAAACCTACGGTCAGGGGGCGACCGCGTTGCAGGCGCTCAAGGGCGTCGACTTGAAGATTGATGCCGGTGATTTCGTCGCCATCATGGGGCCCAGCGGCTCGGGCAAATCGACCGCGATGAACACCCTGGGCTGCCTGGACACGCCCACCACCGGCCACTACCTGTTCAACGGCATTCATGTGGAAACACTCAGCCGCGACCAGCGCGCGCTGTTGCGCAGGCGTTACCTGGGCTTTGTGTTTCAAGGCTTCAACCTGCTGGCACGCACCAGCGCGCAGGAAAACGTCGAGCTGCCGCTGCTGTACCGCGGCGAGCCCGCCCGGCAACGCCACGCCGCCGCCAAAAAGGCGCTCGCCTCGGTCGGCCTGGCCGGCTGGGAACACCACACTCCGGCCGAGCTCTCGGGCGGACAACAACAGCGCGTGGCGATCGCGCGCGCCATCGTCACCGAACCTTCGGTACTGCTGGCTGATGAGCCCACCGGCAACCTCGACACGCAGCGCAGCGTCGAGATCATGGACTTGCTCTGGAAACTCAACGTCGACCACGGCATCACCGTGCTGATGGTCACGCACGAGGCCGACATGGCGGCCTACGCCAAACGCATCGTGCATTTTGTCGACGGCGTGGTCGCCAGTGACACGCGCAACCCGCACCCGACAGCGCTCAAGGCGCGGGAGCCAGACCATGTGGCTTAACACCCTGGTGCTGGCGCTGCGCTCGATCCGGCGCAACCTGATGCGTTCGTTCCTGACCATTTTGGGCATTGTCATTGGCGTCAGCGCGGTGATCACCATGGTCACTGTGGGCAACGGCGCCACGCTGGCGATCCAGAATCAGATTGCCGGCCTGGGCACCAATCTGCTGCAGGTGCGACCGGGCCAGCGCATGATGGGCGGTGGTGGCGGTGCACCACCGTTCAAGGAAGCCGACGCCCAGGCGCTGGCAACACAGGTCAGCGGCATCACCGCGGTGGCTGCGGAGGCGCGCAGTGGCGCCACCATCATTCTGGACGGACGCAACTGGAGCAGCAGCGTCATCGGCAGCACCGCCGATTGGTTATTTACCGGCAACTGGAAGGTCGCCGACGGCCGCGAATTCACGATCGAGGAACAAGTCGCAGGCGCCGCGGTGTGCCTGATCGGCGAGACCGTGCGCCGCGAACTGTTTGGCAGCCAGACGGCGGTGGGCGCGACGATCCGCGTCAAGCAGATTGCCTGCGAGGTCATCGGCGTGCTCGGCGCGAAAGGCCAAGGCGCGTTTGGCAACGATCAGGACGACCTGGTCTTCATGCCCTTGCACACGCTGCAGCGACGCATCACCGGCAACACCCGGGTCAACACGCTGCTGGTGTCGATGCAGGACGGTGCCGACCCCGAACGCGTCAAAGCCGGTATCACCGAGTTGCTGCGCGAGCGACGCAAGCTCGCTGAAAGCGACGAGGACAACTTCAACGTGCTCGACACCAAGCAGCTGGGCGAAGCGTTTTCCAGCACCACCAAAGTGATGACCATGCTGCTCGGTGCGGTGGCCGCGGTGAGCCTGCTGGTGGGCGGCATCGGCATCATGAACATCATGCTGGTGAGCGTCACCGAGCGCACCCGCGAGATCGGCCTGCGCCTGGCCATCGGCGCACTGGAAGGCGAGGTACTGCTACAGTTTTTGATAGAAGCGGTGGTGCTCGCGGCGATCGGCGGTTTGATCGGCGTGGCGCTGGCGCTGGCCGCGTCGATAGGCCTGGCACGCGTGATGGACGTGCCGTTTGTGTTCAGCCCGCCGGTCAATTTGCTGGCGTTTGTCTTTTCCGCGGGTATCGGCGTGCTGTTTGGCTACTTCCCGGCGCGCCGCGCCGCGCGCCTGGACCCGATCGAGGCGTTGCGGCACGAATGAGCTCCGACAGTTGTCAAAGAGTCAGAAACGCCCAACCGCTACCGCCGCCAACAAACGACTCACGGTGCCGCCGCCGCCAATATTCTGGCAGCGCGCGTCTGCCAACCCTTGCCGCTGGCACGCCAGCGCGCCAGCGCGTCCGGGTCCATGCGCAAGGTGATGGGCGCCTTATGCACGGCCGCTTTGGGTCGCCCACGAGCCACGCCAGCGCGCATGGCGGTCGCGCCTTCTGTTGCCGTAACTGTGCGCCCGGCCACTTGCCAAACGGCAGTTGCCAAGTCCGCGTCGCTCAAATCCGGTGCGTCATCCGGATCAACCCATGGCTTGGGTGAAACGCGCTTGCTCTCGGTCATTGGCTTTCCTCATGCTGATGATGCGACGCACCTCGCCGCGCGGTGTCCAGGCGACCACAACCATGCGTCCATCCAACAGACCGACGGTGTTGTAACGCGGCTCGCCATAGGCAAATCGGGTATCGGCCAATGTAACCACCACATCGGCAAACACCTCGGCAGCACGGGCAAAATCCAGACCGCGTTCAATCAACGTCTTGTCGCGCTTGGCACTGTCAAATTCAATTCCGATCGAATTATTGTACATTGAAAATATATTTTCACCTACTCGACATCTTGATTGCGCATCCAGTCGGCGGTCTGGGCAAAGGAGTAGTTGAGGTTGGCACGTAGCGTCTCGGGCACGGCCTGTTCGTCCAGCGCCTGACGCATGCACGCCAGCCACTGGTCACGCTCCACCACGCCAATCGCGTACGGCAGGTGGCGCTGGCGCAACCTGGGGTGACCAAAGCGCGCCACGTAGTATTGCGGGCCGCCAAGCCAGCCGCACAAAAACCAGAACAGTTTTTGCCGTGCGTCGTCCAGGCTTTGCGCATGAACCGCGCGCAGTTGTGCGTAGTCGGGCTCCAGGTCCATCAGGTCGTAAAAACGCTCGGTCAGCGCGCGCACCTGCGCCTCGCCGCCGATCTGCTCAAACGGTGTCTGGGTCTGGGTTAGTTCTTCAATATTCATGGTTAAATTTAGCTCTAGACCTTATAAATAAAGCGTCACCAGCTATATTTATGAAAGCAATTGTAGGGTTCTCGCTGGATCAGATTGCCGCCCGACGCAGCGTCTGCACCACCGGGCGCAGCCAACACCTCGCGCAGTCCCCACCAGCCCGCCAGCAAGGCCAGCAGCGCGCCGGCCAGCGCACCCAGCAGCGGCACCCACGGCGACAGCGTCCAGTCAAAGTTGAACACGTATTTGGCCAGCGCCCAGCCCAGCAGGCTCGCCACGATCGACGCCAGCAAACCGGCCAGCAACCCCACCCCCGCCAGCTCGAGGCGCTGCACCTGGCGCAGCAAGCGCGCCTGCGCCCCTACAGCGCGCATGATGGCAAATTCACGCGCGCGCTCTTCGCGCGTGGCGGTCACGGCGGCAAACAGTACCACCAGACCTGCAGCCAGGGTGAAGGCAAAGAGAAATTCGACCGCGCCAATCACCTGGTCGAGCACGCGCTGAATCTGGCCGATGGTGGCGCTCATGTCGACGCTTGTGATGTTGGGAAACTGACGCACCAGCGCGGCGTCAAAACCAGGCCGGGGCGGCGCCTTGAACGCGCTCATGTACGTGGCCGGTACGCCCGGGAGTTCGGCCAACGGGTACATGGCAAAAAAATTGGCGCGCAGCGAACCCCAATCGACCTTGCGCAAGGAGGTGATTTTGGACTGCACCTGCACGCCGCCGACGTCAAACGTCAGGCGATCGCCCAGCCGCAAGTCCAGCGTCTTGGCGATGCCCTCTTCGATGCTGATCGCCCCCGCCTCGTTGTCCTGCCAACGCCCGGCCACGACGCTGTTTTGTTCCGGCAAGCTAGCGCTGTGCGACAGGTTGAATTCGCGGTCGACCAGGCGGCGCGCGCGCTCGTCGGCAAAGTCATCCGGATTGACGGCTGCGTCGTTGACCGCCACCAGGCGACCGCGGATCATCGGAAACCAGTCGAACTTGACCACACTCGCGTCACGCAGCGCCTGGGTGAAGGCCGCGCCCTGCTCGGGCATGACGTTGATGACAAAGCGGTTGGGCGCATCCGCCGGCGTGGCGGCACGCCAACTGGCCACCAGATCGGTGCGCAGCAGCACCAGCAACACCAGCGCCAGCAAACCGACCGCCAGGCTGCTGACCTGGACCACGGCAAAGGCCGGGCGCGCAGCGATCTGACGCGTGGCCAGCACCAGCGCGGTTGGTGCGGTCGCGTCGTTGACCAGCGCGCGCAGTAGCCGCACGGCAAGCCAGCTCAAGGCAGCAAACAGCAGCGTCGCCCCAGCAAAGCCACCCACGGCGATCAGCCCCAGCTTGACGTCGCTGCTGGCGGCCAGCAACAGCGCGGCAAACCCCAGCAGCCCCACACCCAGCACCGACAGCGACGCGGGCTTCAAGCCGCCGACGTCGCGGCGAATCACGCGCAGGGGCGGTACCTGCGCCAGTTGCAGCACCGGTGGCAGGCCAAAGGCCAGCAGCAAGGTCAGTCCCATACCCAGACCAAACAGCACCGGCCAGACGCCCGGCGCGGGCAGGTTGCTCTCGACCAGGCCCGCCAACAGCGCCACAAACCCGTAATGCACCGCAAAGCCCAGCGCCACGCCGCAGGCGCTGGCGAGCAGGCCGACCAGCACAAACTCGAAACTGTAGGCACCGGCAATGGTGCGCTGGGGCAGCCCCAGCACGCGCAACATGGCGCAATCATCCAGGTGGTTGGCGGCAAAGCCTCGCGCTGCCAGGGCCACGGCTACCGCGCTGAGCAGCGCTGCGAGCAACGCCACCAGGTTCAAAAACTTTTCCGCCCGATCGAGCGTGGTACCCAGTTCCGGGCGACCGCCTTGCAGCGCCTCAACGCGTGTGCCGCGTACCGCGTGCGACTGCACCTGCGCCTGCGCCCAATCCACAAACGCCTGCACCGCCTGGTCGCTCCCGGCCACCGCCTGGCGGTAACGCAAGCGGCTGGCCGGTTGCACCAGACCGGTGGCAGCAACGTCGCGCAGGGACAACATCACCCGAGGTGAGAAGTTCATGAACCCTGCACCCCGGTCAGGCTCATTGATCAACACCCGCGTGATGCGCAGGCTGCTCTCACCCAACAGCAACGCATCGCCCACGCGCAGGTTGAGCGCTTCCAGCACCGCCGCCTCCACCCAGACCTGGCCCGGCTGCGGCACCGCGCGCTCGGTGGTCACCGGTGCACCCGCAGTGGCGCTCAGACTCAAACGCAAGTTGCCGCGCAAGGGGTAACCGGCTTCAACCGCTTTGAGCGCCACCAGCTTGATCTGCCCGCCCCGAGCCTCGGGCGCGCGTGCCATGGTCGGGAACGTGAGGTTTTGCGCCTGCTGCAAACCCAGCGTGCGGGCTTGATCGATGAAAGCCGCAGGGATGGGGTTGTCGCTGACAACCACCGCATCACCGCCGAGCAACTGGCGCGCGTCACGCTGCAAACCGCCTTTGAGCCGGTCGGCAAAAAAACCCACCGCAGTCAGCGCCGCCACCGCCAGCGTCACCGCCACCATCAGCAAGCGCAGTTCGCCCGCGCGCAGGTCACGGCGCAGACTGCGCAGACCCAGGGGCAGAAAAGAAATGGTCATGTTGCGACGATAACCGATCGCGCTGCCGACGCTGCAGTGTCAGCTACATTGCACTGGCCGACATAAGGCAAACAATCATGCTTTGTGGA
>JBBIGT010000057.1:0-13176 GCA_037447395.1 Comamonadaceae bacterium
GCCATCCGCGAAAGTTTTGAGGAGCTCGGCATTCTGCTGGCGCGCCACGGCGACGGCCGCTGGGCCAGCCAGGCCGATATCGACGCGATGAACCGGCAAGCGCCGCTGGCCGACCAATGCCAGGCGCGCGACCTGACCTTGGCCGCCAGCGACGTTTACGTGCTGGCGCGCTGGATCACCGACCGCGACCTGCCCAAGCGCTTTGACGTGCCGTTTCTGGTCGCGCGCATGCCCGACGGGCAAACCCCGGTGGCCGACGAGGCCGAGCAATTCGAGCCGGTCTGGGTGCGCCCGGCCGACGCGCTTGCGCGCCACCAGGCCGGGCAGTTCTTCATGATCTTTCCGACCATCCGCACGCTCGAGCGGCTGCAAACTTTCGCCACAGTCGACGCGGTGCTGCGCGCCTGCGCGGTCGATGAAGAGCCGCTCTTCACCAGTTGCCCGCGCGCGGGTTTGCTCGCCGGGCGCGAGGCGCGCTACATGGAGCACGAGCTGCCCTTTGGCGAGCTGGCGCTGGTCTGCCCCGACGGCCAGATCGTGCACCCGCTGGACTGGCAGTCAACCCAGCCGGTGCCGTTGCTGAACAACGTGCAGCGCCTGACCGCGCCCAACCCTGGTGCCATGACCGGCCCGGGCACCAACAGCTATCTGGTGGGCGACGTGCACACCGGCTTTATTGCCATCGACCCCGGCCCGGCCGACAGCGAGCACTTGCAGCGCCTGTACCAGGCCGCCGGTGGCGACATCCGGATGATCGTCTGCACCCATTCGCACCCGGATCATTCGCCCGGCGCCCGGCCGCTGCAAGCGCTGTGCGCGGCCGCAGGCCAGGCCGCGCCGCCGATTCTGGGCCTGCCCAGCGCACCCAGCGCACGTGCCGCCAGCGCATTCACGCCCGACAGATTGCTACAACATCATGAGCTGCTTGCGCTTATTCCAAAAGGGCTGGAAGGCGATTTTGCTTATAAGAATGGGCACACGCTGCAAGTCGTCTACACGCCCGGTCACGCGGCCAATCACCTGTGTCTGGTGCTGCTGCAGGACGGTTTGCTGTTTTCGGGCGACCACATCCTGAACGGCAGCACGACGGTGGTCGACCCGCCCGACGGCGACATGAACGACTACCTGGCCTCACTCGACCTGCTGCGCGCGGTTTGCGTCGAGCACGACGTGCACTTTATCCTGCCGGCGCACGGTTACGCCATGGGCGGCCCGGGCGATGAAGCGCTGGACGTCATTGACCGACTGAAAGCGCACCGCCTGCAGCGCGAATCCAAGGTGCTCGCCGCCATGCAGCAGTTGCCCAACGGCACGCTCGACGATTGGCTCGCCCGGGTCTACGACGACGTGCCCGAACACCTGTGGCCGGTGGCCAAACGCTCGCTGCTGGCGCACGTGCTGCGGTTGCAGCAGTTGCCGCTGAATTGAGTGGCTGTCACCGCGGCCATCAGGCCATGAACCCAAGGTCAACCGGGTAGCCCGGCCCGCCATAGTGCCCGATGTTGGGCAGGATGCCGGACAGCTCGGCGTCGGCCACGCCAAACCAGCGTGCCAGGGTGGCGGCGTATTGGTCTACCGAGGTACTGGGCAACAGGCGGCCCTGGCCAACGTGCCACTGGTCAGCCGGCGCATAGTTGCCAGCGCTGTCTTTGGTATTGCCAACGCTGACCGGCGGCGCTGTGCCATAAAACGCCTTACCTTTGACGGCACCACCGACGACAAAATGGTGGCTGCCCCAACCATGGTCTGACCCGTCACCATTGGAAGCCAACGTGCGACCAAAGTCCGACGCGGTAAACGCCGTCACCTGGTTGGCCACACCCATCTCCACCGTGGCGTTGTAAAGCGCGGTCATGGCGTCGCTGACCCGGCCCAACAGGCCGCCATGGTCACGCAGCAGGTTGTCGTGCAGGTCAAAGCCACCGATAGACACCAGAAACACTTGGCGCCGCGCGCCCAGCAAGGCCTGGCCTTTAATCAGACGCGCCACCATTGCGAGTTGCTGCCCCAGGCTGTCGGCAGGGAAAACGGTGCCCAGCGGTGTTGTCTGGGTTGGGGCTAGCGCAGCGGTCAACGCAGCTTCAGACGCCAAGGCCCTTCGGGTAACGGCGTTGTAGTCGTTTTCCAGCTTGTGGCTGCGCGGTTGTTGGATCAGCGCATTGATCGCGGCGCTGACCGCGCTGGAGCCGTAAACCGAGGCCGACGTCGCCGGCTTAATCTTGATGGCGCCGCTGGTGCCGAGCTGGTATTGCAACGCGCTGTCGCCCGACAAAAACACCGCGTTGCCAGTGATCGACATGCACGTGAACGTGGACTGCACGTTGAGGCCATTCTGAATGACCAGATCACCCAGGTTGCCACCCCAGCCGACTTTAGAGCCTTCGGGTGAAGACGACTGCCAGATGGACTGCTGGTCATTGTGCGAAAAAAGCCGCGGCGGGCGTGGGTAGGTCACCGTGTCGCTGTTGTTGTATTGGGCACGCGTCAGTGGCACCACCAGCGGCCCCACATTGAGTTGCACCGCGGCTTTGCCGGTGTTGAACAATCCCGCCAGGGCGCCCATGGCGGGGTTCAGGGCGAACTGGCGCGGCACCCCCAGACTGTCCACTGCGGCGGCCGCCGGCGCCAGCAGCGTCGGCGTCAGCGCTGACTGCGCCAGGGCAATACCGCCAGCCGATCGGCCCACCCCACCACCACGAATGGCACTGTATTGGTCATAGCTGGCATCGTCATACGGCACGACGGTGTTGGCGTAATCGTTGCCGCCATACAAAAACACGCAGACCAAGGCCTTGTAATCGGTGCCCAGGGCGTTAAAGGCCGCCGCCTCGCCCATGGCGGCCAGGTTCAATGCCAGCGGCAGGGCGGACCCGGTCATGGCCAGTTGGCCGGTGCGGCGCAAGAATGCCCGGCGGCTGTAAAGACCCGCGTGGTTGACATGCATGGCGACACTCCCTATTTTTGAATCAGATAGTCGGCGCTGGCCATGACCATCAGCACAGCAGAACAAATGCGGTTGCGCTTTTGCGCATCGGTACTGGCACGCGTGACTGGCGTGGCATCCAGCGTGCTCGCGATCAGCACTTGGGTGGCGCTGGCCAGTTGCCCCGCGCACAGCAAGGTGTTGAGTCGCTGCACCAGTGCGGACGCGTCGGTCACCAGAGCCAGCTCAGCCGTGTAGGCGGCCTTGATGTCGCCGGCGCTGATGCCGTTGTTGAGCACGCCCAGAAGGTAATTGAGGTAGCCGCCGACACTGCTTTCATTGACCAGCTGAAACTCAGGCGCCACAGCGCCTGCGCTCAGGCTACCGGTGGGCGGCACATAACCGGGTCGGAAAAAATTGAACACCGACGGCGAGCGCAAGGGACTTTGCCCCAGCTGCGCGGCCGGGTTGCTCAGGTCGCCAATCTTCCACAAACCACTGGTAGACGTCACGGCAAAGGTGCGCGCCCACTGCACCAGGCGCAGCATGGGCTCGCGCAACTTGCCAAACTCTGGCGCAGTCAAGCCCTGTGGGCCACGCGCTTCGTCGTCCAGCAACACGGCAAACAGCACGGCAGCCAGATCGCCGCGCACGCCTTTGCCGTTGTTGACAAACACCGCCGCCACCCGTCCCACGTAGGCCGGACTGGGGTTGCTGGTGACCAGCCGCTGAATCAGCTGCTTGCAAAAGAACGGCGGCGAGTTGGGGTGCTGGAACAGAGTGTCCAGGGCCGTCTTGAGCGCGTCTTTGGCGGGTGTGCCGGCAGCTATCGTGACACCCAGAAACGTGGCGGGCAGCGTCGAATGGTTGTTGCCGCTTTGCACCATGGGCAGCCTGGCAAACGCGGTGTTACCGACTTTGCGGGTGCCGATCGAGGTGACGACGTTCTGGCTTTGGTCGACGTCATACCCCGTGAAGACCTGCGCCAGATTGCTGATGTCGCTGGCGCTGTAGGTATCGGTGGTGCTGCCGTTGGTCAATCGCGGGGTGCCGTCCGGGTTGAGATGCACCAGGCCAATGCTGAAGAGTTGCATCACCTCGCGCGCGTAGTTTTCGTCGGGCTGGCTGCCGCGGCCGTCGGCTTTCTTATTGCCTTTGGTGTTGAGGTAGTAACCCATGGCCACGTTCAGGGTAACGGCTTCCAACAGGTCGCGGTAGTTGCCAAACGCATGCTTGTTGAGAACGTCCCAGTAAGCAGCGGCAGCGTGGCTGCGCCAGTCGAAGGCCAACCCGCTGGTGGACACCACAAAAAACTCGGACAAGGCCAGTGCCATGCGTTTGCGCACGGCGTCGGGCGCGGCCATGAGCTGGCTCCACATCATGTGGTCGGTCTGCGCTGACACGCTGAAATAGTTGGCCGGGTTATTGACGTTGCCATAGCCTTGGGACTCCAGCCAGTCCCAGCCGGTGACGCTGATCGGCCGGGCAATTTGCCTCTGCAACCAGTCGGCATAACCGGTTGCGCGCACGGCCGCAATGTCAGCCTCGCTGGCCGAGAACTGCGCCTGCAGCAACAGACGGGCGGCGTCTTGGTCGGAATTGGCCGCTGGATGGGCGTAGCGGTAGGCCAAGATCACCGGCTCCACTGGTGCCGCTGACGGTGGCACGTCCCCCCCAGCGCCACCGCCACCACCGCATGCGGAAAACAACCCCGCTACCGATGCACTCAGCAACGCGGTTGATATCTGGCCCGTGCTGTCCTCGGCCTGGGGTGGCGATGGCACGTTGACCACGGGCCAATCGGTCAGCGCAGAATTCATGGTTAACCCCTGCAAAGCGCTTGATGCTATCGGTCGAAACCAGTGACTCAAGCCGCCTTACACGGTGTTACCGCGGTTACCATGACCGCCCTATGCGCTCCCACCCAAAACCTGTCGCTCCGCCCGCCAACGTCAGCACCGAAGGGGAGCGACTGGCCAAGCGCGTCGCGCGGTTGCGCGGCTGCTCGCGCCGTGCGGCCGAGCAGTTGATCGAAGGCGGCTGGGTGCAGGTCAACGGCGCGGTGGTTGAAGCACCAATGGTGCGCGTGACCAATCAGGCCATCGTCATCGACGTCAACGCCAGCCCGCTGGCGCTGACCGACGTGACGCTGCTGCTGCACAAGCCACCGGGGGTCGACGCCATGGCCGCTTTGGACGCGGCCAACAAGCGCAACCAATCCGAGCAGCAGCTGTTGCAAGCGACCAGCCACTGGACGCAGGACGCGTCGGGCCAGCGCGTGCTGAAGCGCCACTTGACCAAACTCAGCCCCGGGGTAACGCTGGAGAGCGCCGCCAGCGGCCTGGTGGTGTTCACGCAAGACTGGCGCGTGCTGCGCAAGTTGACCGAAGACGCGGCCTTTATGGAACACGAATTTCTGGTCGAGGTGCAAGGGGCGGTCGGTGACGTGGCGTTGCACCGCCTCAACGCGCTGGTGGCTTTGGAGTCGCTTCCCGCCTTCAAAGCCAGCGTTAACAGCACGGGCGAGGGTGTCACCCGGCTGCGCGTTGCCGTCAAAGGCGCACACCCTGGCCTGATTGCTTACCTGTGCGAGCGCGCTGGGCTGCACATCGTCAGCCTGAAGCGCCTGCGCATCGGCCGCGTGGCGTTGGCGCATTTGCCGCTGGGGCAGTGGCGGTATTTGTACGAGGGTGAGCGGTTTTAGGGGCCAGCTCATCGGGTTCCAATGGTTCAACTCGCAGACGGTTCGCTGGGTTGAACCCGCACACCAGGGCATCACACGCCAAACAACTGCCCGCGCGCCGCGTCGGTAATCGCCAGCACACACGGATGGCTGATACGCCGCTCGACCGAAACGGCGTAGAACTCTTCCACCAACTCGTCGGTGCGACCAATCACCGTCACGCCAAACTGCGCGCAGGTCTCGTCGTCGAGCACGCTGGGCGCCATGAAGACACCCTGCCCCTCGCGGCCAAAGGCTTTCATCAGCGCGGCGTCGTCAAACTCGCCAACCAGCACGGGCGCCAGTTGATGGCGGGCAAACCAGCCCTCCAACTGTTGGCGCACCGCCGAGGTGGCGCCGGGCACCAGCATCGGCACGCCGTTCAGGCTCGCCGGAAACGCTCCTTTGACGCGTGGCAACAGACGCGGCGCGCAAAAAAAACTCATCGTGCTGCGGCCCAGCGCGTGGTTGAACGCCTTGACGCTGACGCGTTTGGGCATCGGCTCGTCGGCAATCACCAGGTCCAGCCGGTGCAGCGCCAGCGCCGCCAGCAGCTCGTCGAACTTGCCCTCGTTGGCGAGCAGCTTCACCGGCTGCGGCAACGCCAGCGCCGGCTCCAGCAGCCGGTACGCCACCGACTTGGACAGCGAGTCGGCCACGCCGACGCGAAAGTCCAGCCGCTTGGCCGCGCCGCGCACCTGGCGCAGTGCGCCCTCCAGGTCTTGCCCCAGGCTGAATATCTGGTCGGCATAGCCCAGCGCCAGACGGCCGTGTTCGGTCAGCTCCAGCTGCCGCCCGACTTTGCGAAACAGCTTGCGCCCGAGCCAGTCTTCAAGCAGCTTGATCTGCCCCGAGAGCGTTTGTGGCGTGGTGTGCAATTGCTCACCGGCGCGCATGATGCCGCCGGCGCGCGCCGTCACCCAAAAATAGTAAAGATGCTTGAAGTTCATCGTCTGGCCCTCAGTTACCTGCGCAACACTTCGGTTTTACCGAAGATAAATCGTTACAAATTCGAATTTACACGAAGTGAATTGAACTTTACAGTGCACCCCGTGTCCACTGTTTCGGTCACATGACAGGAGTAACCACCATGCGTTTAAGCACCAAAGGCCGTTTTGCCGTCACCGCCATGATCGACGTCGCCCTGCGCGAGAAACTCGGGCCGGTGCCGCTGTCAGACATTTCCGCGCGCCAGCAAATTTCTCTGTCGTACCTGGAGCAAATGTTCAGCCGCCTGCGCCAGGCCGGCCTGGTGGCCAGCACGCGCGGCCCCGGCGGCGGCTACACGCTGGGCCACCGCACCGACGCCATCACCGTGGCCGACATCATCAGCGCCGTCGAAGACGCAGCCCCAAAGGTCAAAGCGACCGACGCACCGGCCAAAGACATGGCGCAAGATTTGTGGGACTCGATGAACGCCAAAGTGGCCGAGTTCATGCAGTCGGTCACGCTGCGCAGCCTGGTGCTGGAACAACTGGCCAAAGGCGTGAAGATTGAGCAAAAACCGGCGCCCAACCGCGGCGTATTCAAGAAGCCGGCGCAGCAAGCCGTGCGCACCACCGCACCGAACTCGGTGTTTGCCCTCGGCCAAAGTCTGCTGGCACGCGGCTAATCAGCCATTAGCCCTTATAGCGCTTGCGCAAAGCGCTATAGAAATAAAAGTGTGAAGCCCACCGATAAGCCGGATTCTGTGCGCTGAAGTTGCCCTCAGCGTGACTGCCATTCATCTGGGCTGTTGGTCACCCAACAGCTCGGTGCTACCTACCCGCACACTCCGGGGGCCCCATCACCGTGTGCCTATTTGGTATTGCTGCGCGTAGAGATTGCCCGTTTCACCCCAACTTAATGGGCTCGTCTCTGTTGCTCTGATCCTCACCTTATGGCCTTGCGGCGTTTCAGTGGACAGCCGTTAGCTGCTACGCTGCCCTATGCAGTCCGGACGTTCCTCCAGTGCCTTGTTTCCAAGATTGCACCAGCGGCAGTCTGGCGGGCTTCACGGCGTGGATTATCGCAGTGGCTGCGCTGGCGTGCCGACGCCAAAATGTCGGCGCACGCGTTCGTTTCGCAACACCAGCGCCGACGCCGCGGTCAGCAGAGCTACCGTACCCAGGATCAACGCCAGGCGCAGATACGGCTGGCCCATCGCCGAGCGTTCCATCGCCAGCAGCGCCAAGGTGCGCAGCCACTCCAGTGCACCCAGCAGCAGCGCGGCCTGCAGCACACGCGGCACCCAGCGCCTGCGCAGCGCCAACAAAGCCAGCAGCACCAGCATGACGCCTGTGAGTAGTAGGTTATGTGCGCGATAGAAATGCGCCGCCAGCAGCAAAAACGACAGGCACACGGGGCTCAAAGTTACAAAAGTCATAGCGTATTGCGCAAGTTCAAAAAGGTCTTGCGGCCGATTATCATCAGAACCTGCCCGATCACCACGAGCCCGCCATGATTCGCCTGTCAGAACTCAAACTCCCCCTGGCCTCCCTGCCCGCCGTGGCGCGCCGCGCCGCCGATGCGCCGACAGAAACTGACGCCGACCGCTTGCCCGTCGCCCACCCCGTGCCCGCGCTTCGGCAATTGATTGCCCAGACCCTGGGCGTCGCCGATGCCGATCTCGCCGACCTCCACGTCTTCAAGCGCAGCTTTGACGCACGCCAGACCGACATCCGCGCCGTGTACATCGTCGACGCCAGTTTGAGCAACCCGGCGCGCGAAGCCGCATTGCTGGAAAAATTCAAGGCCAACCCGCATATCCAGCCCACACCCGACATGGCTTATCAAACGCTGGCTCGCGCCCCGGCGCGTCTGCCGCTGCGCCCGGTGGTGGTGGGCTTTGGCCCGTGCGGTATTTTTGCCGCGCTGCTGCTGGCGCAAATGGGTTTTAAGCCGATCGTGTTGGAGCGTGGCCGCCCGGTGCGCCAGCGCACGCAAGACACTTGGCGCCTGTGGCGCCGGCACGTACTCACACCCGAGTCAAACGTGCAGTTTGGCGAAGGCGGCGCAGGGACGTTTTCCGACGGCAAGCTGTGGAGCCAGATCCGCGACCCGCGCCACCTGGGGCGCAAGGTGATGGAAGAATTCGTCAAGGCCGGCGCGCCGCCTGAAATCTTGTTTGAGGCGCACCCGCACATCGGCACCTTCAAACTGGTCAAGGTGGTCGAGAACCTGCGCGCGCAGATCATCGCGCTCGGTGGCGAGGTGCGCTTTGAGCAGCGCGTGACCGACGTATTGATCGAGACCGCCGACGGCCAGCGCCGGGTTCGCGGCCTGACGGTGCAAAACCAGGCCAGCGGCCAAAGCGAGGAACTGCGCGCCGACCAGGTCATCATGGCGCTGGGCCACAGCGCGCGCGACGCTTTTGCCATGCTCCACGAGCGCGGCGTGGCGCTGCAGGCCAAGCCTTTTTCGGTCGGCTTTCGCATCGAGCACCCGCAAAGCGTGATCGACCGCGCGCTGTGGGGGCGCCACGCGGGCAACCCGGTGCTGGGCGCTGCGGCGTACAAACTGGTGCACCACGCCAGCAATGGCCGCGCGGTGTACAGCTTTTGCATGTGCCCGGGCGGCACCGTGGTGGCGGCCACGTCCGAGCCGGGGCGGGTCGTCACCAACGGCATGAGTCAGTATTCGCGCAACGAGCGCAACGCCAACGCCGGCATCGTGGTCAACATCGAGCCGGCCGACATGCCCCAGGATGCGGCTGATTTTTGCAAGGCTTTTTCGCCTCTGGCGGCCGCCAGATATGCCCAAGAAGCTATTGAATCAAGAGCAATTGACGAACACGCCGTGCATCCACTGGCGGGCATCAACCTGCAGCGTGCGCTCGAGGCCAACGCCTACCTGCTGGGTGGCAGCAACTACGATGCGCCCGGGCAATTGGTCGGCGACTTCATCGCCGGGCGGGCATCGACGACGCTGGGCCGGGTCCTGCCGTCGTACCGACCGGGCGTGCGCCTGGGCGACCTGAACCAGGCGCTGCCCGACTACGCCATCACCGCGATCGTCGAGGCGTTGCCGGTGTTTGGCAAAAAGATCAAGGGCTTTGACATGGACGACGCGGTGCTGACCGGGGTGGAGACGCGCACGTCGAGCCCCTTGCGCCTGCCGCGCGGCGACGATTTTCAAAGCGTCAACACCGCGGGGCTGTACCCCGGCGGCGAGGGCGCGGGCTACGCTGGCGGCATTTTGTCGGCCGCCGTGGACGGCATCAAACTGGCCGAGGCGCTGGCCGGGCAACTTGTCAAATATTAAAGCAAAAACAGCCACCAGCCCTTATTTTCAAAGGGCTGGTGGCTATTATTTTAAGTGCATGACAGGCGCCGCGTTGGGCCGCAGCGAAAGCCCGCCACGCGGCCGGCGCAGCGCTTACTTGGCGCGAATCTTCTTCAGTTCGGCCTGCGCTTGGTCCCACAAGTCCATGCCAACGCTGGCGCCGATTTGCGCGTAAACCTTGGTCAGCTTGTCGCGCATGCGCGCCAGCTCGGTCGGTGGCAACTCGTTGACTTGCATGCCCCGGGCCTTCAGGTCGCCCATGGCCTTGGCGGCTTCTGCGCGGGTGTCCTTGCGCTCGAAGTCGCGGCTGGTTTTGGCGGCGTCCATCAGCACCTTTTGCTCGTCTTTCGACAAGCCGTCCCACCACTTCTTGCTGGCCGTGACGATCCACGGGCTGTACACGTGGTTGGTCACCGTCATGTACTTTTGCACTTCATAGAACTTGCTCGACAAAATGGTGTTGAACGGGTTTTCCTGGCCGTCGACGGTCTTCGTCTCGAGCGCGCTGAACAGTTCAGAGAAAGCCATCGGAACGGCGGCGGCGCCCAGCGTCTGGAAGCTGCTGAGGAAGACGTTGTTCTGCATCACGCGCAGTTTGATGCCCTGCATGTCTTCCATCTTGTTGATGGCGCGCTTGCTGTTGGTCAGATTGCGAAAGCCGTTTTCCCAGTAGACCAGGCCGACCAGCCCTTTTTCAGGCAGCTTGGCCTTGATCTTGTCGCCCACCGGGCCGTCGAGCATCGCGTCGGCTTCCTTGACGTTGCCGATCAAAAACGGCGTATCCCACAAAGCCATTTCCTTGGTGATGCCGACCAGCGTGGCGGTGGAGCCAACCATCATCTCCTGCGCGCCGCCGATCAGCGCCTGCTGCATCTGGTTGTCCGGCCCCAGCGCCGCCGCGCCGATGGCGCGCACCTTCATCTTGCCGCCCGAGAGCCTGGCCACCTCGTCGGCAAAGACCTTGGCGGCGCGGCCCTGGTTGGACTGCTCATTGAGGCCGTAGCCAAAGCGGATCAGGCGCGGCTTGATGTCCTGCGCCAGCGCCGAAAACGACGCACCAAGGACCGCCACGCTGGCCGCGGCGATGAGGGTTCTGCGAATGAAGTTCATAAAAATCTCCTGAAGTTGAAGTTGCACACACGAAAAATCTTGCGCCGACGACCGACCCCTAGCGCAACCAGGCCACCGGCCCGGTGACGATCTGCGGAAAGACGATGAACAGCGTCAGGATCGACAAATAGGTCAACAGGAACGGGCTGATGCCGCGAATGACGTTGTGCAGCGGCACGCGCCCGACGCTGGCGACGACGTTGAGCACCGTGCCCACCGGCGGCGTAATCAGGCCAATCGAACCATTGAGCACGAACATCAACCCAAAGTACACCGGGTCGATGCCGGCCTTGACGGCGATCGGCAGCATCACCGGCGAGAAGATCAGGATGGTCGGCGTCAGGTCCAGCGAGGTGCCGATCAACACCAACACCAGCATCATCACCGCCATCAGCAGGCGCGGGTTGTTGACCAGCGGGCCAAGCCACTGGGTCAACACCGCCGGCAGGTCGGCCAGCGTGACCATGTAGCTGGCCACCTGCGCGCCGGCGCACAGGAACATGACGATGGCGGTGGTGCGCGAGGCCCGCACCAGCACGTCGTAGATCTGCAGCCATTTCATTTCGCGGTGCACGAACAGCGAAATCACCAGCGCGTAAAACGCCGCCACTACCGCCGCTTCAGTTGGCGTGAACAGGCCCGACTTCATGCCGCCGATGATGATCACCGGCATCAGCAAGGCCCAGAAGGCTTTGATCGTGGCGCGCAGGCGCTGACGCAGCGGCAGCGCCTGACCTTGTGGCAAATCCATGCCGCGCAACACCAGCTTCCAGGCGATGACCAGACCGATGCCCATGATCAAGCCGGGGACGATGCCCGACAAAAACAACAGCGAGATCGAGGTGTTGGTGGTGACGCCGTAAATGATGAACGGCATGCTCGGCGGAATGATCGGCGCGATGATGCCGCCGGCGCCGATCAGCCCGGCCGAGGTGTGCAGCGGATAACCCTTCTGACGCATCATCGGCAGCAGAATCGTCGCCAGCGCCGCGGTGTCGGCCAGCGCCGAGCCGCTCATGCTGGCCATCAGCACCGCCGCACCAATGGCAACAAAACCCAGGCCACCGCGAATGTGCCCAACCCACGCTTGCGCCATGGTGATGATGCGCTGGCTGATGCCGCCAGCGTTCATCAGCTCACCGGCCAGAATAAAAAACGGCACAGCCAGCAGCGGAAAACTGTCAACGCCGGCGACCATGTTTTGCGCCAGCAACTGGGTGTCCCAGAAGCCCAGCACCCAGGACATGGCCGCGCCGGTCAGCGCCAGCGCCAGCCCCATGTTCATGCCCACGCCGAGCAGCGACAACATGCCGCCGATGAAGACGAAAAAAGCCAGGCCTTCGCTAGACATGATGGGTTACTTGTGTTGTACGCCCAGGCCCAGATGCAGGGGCGTGCGGCGGATGAGTTCAACGACGGCCATGACGCAAATGGCACTGGCGCACAAAAAGGCCGGCAGCGGCAGCAGCGCCGTCGGGTAGCGCAACACCACCGACTGGCTGTCCAGGCCAACAAGCACCTGCTGCCAGGCGCCCCAGGCGATCAGCCCGCTCGACAGCGCCACCAGCACCCGGATCAGCAAGGTCGCCGCCAGCAAGGCGCGCGGCCGCTGCCGCAACAAGGCCACCAGGCTGGTGAAAGTCATGTGCTCGCCCACCGGGTAGGCGGCGGTCGCGCCGATGAACACCATCCAGACAAAAAGCAGCCTGGAGAGTTCTTCACTGGCGGCCACGCCGCTGCCAAAACCATAGCGCAGCACAACATTGACGAAGACCGACACGGCCATCACGGCCAGACAGGCGGCCATCGCCATGCTGCTCAGGCGACGAAACCAGCCGGGCGCGGGCGCCAGGTGCGCAGCATCACTCATGTCAACTCCTTGCGTTTCATCCAGGCGACAACCTGGGTGGTCAATTGCGCCAGCGGCGCGGTGGCGTCCAGCGTCAGCACGCCGGGCTCGTCGCCGGGGTCCTGCAAAATGGCGAACTGGCTGTCAACCAGCGACGACGAGAAAAAATGTGCCTCGCCGCGGCCGCCAACACGCGCCTGCGCCGCGTCGCGGTCGATGCGCAAAAAGGCAAAACGCAAACCCGGCGACTGCGCCCGCAAGCGATCTCTGTAGGCCCTCTTCAGCGCCGAGCACGTCAACACCACGCCG
>JBBIGT010000058.1:0-13038 GCA_037447395.1 Comamonadaceae bacterium
CCTGACGTTCCTCATCAAGGCGCTGGGCGACTACACCGCCACGCTCGCTGACAGCGTCCAGGTAAACGATGCAGTGACCGTTGAGGGACCCTACGGACGCTTTGATTTTAATAGCACGCAGCGCCGTCAGATATGGGTCTCTGGCGGCATCGGCATCACACCCTTTGTCGCCCGCATGAAGTCGCTGGCGCAGTCGCCGCAGGCCATGCCGGTGGACCTGTTTCATAGCACGACGGTGCTCGATACCGACATCATCAACACCATGACGCGCGACGCCGCCGCCGCCCGGGTCAAGCTGCATGTGCTGCACAGCGCGCAGCAGGGCCGGCTCGACGCCGCGCACATTGCCGCCCAGGTGCCCGACTGGCAAGCGGCCGACGTCTGGTTTTGCGGCCCGGCGCAGTTGGGTCAGGCGCTCAAAGCCGGCCTGGCCGCCATGGGGCTGCCCGCGACGCGCTTTCATCAGGAGTTGTTTGAGATGCGCTAGCGTTGCGCAACCGCCTGACGCACGATGGAACGTTAGGCAGGAATCCGGCAAATCGTGTTCATTTCGGCTTTCAGGTACTCAACCAAGAGTCGCACTTTGACCGATTGGTCGGTTCGAACGGTTGAAATCGCCCACACATCCACGGGCTGTTGCCAGTCAGGCAAGACGCGTTCCAGTTGGCCGTTTGCAAGGCTCTTGGCCACGAACCAGTCGGCACCGATGCCGCGGTCTCGATACAGCAAGCACGGGTGCTGCCCCAGATCGGCCAGTGACTGCGGCGCCCCGTTCTTCTGCAGGTAGGCCGGTGCCGCGCACAGCACGCGCGAGCTGGCGGCAATCCGGTGCCCGATCACATGGGGCTCCTCGGCGTTGCCGGATCGGACATCCAGATGGAGGGACTCGCCCATCAGGTCCACCCGTCTGTCCATGAGTTCAAGCCAGACATCCAGTCCCGGAAAGCGCCGCTTCATCCTGGACAAGGCCGGCGCCACGAAGTCCCGCCCCAGTCGTGCGCTGGCGCTCACCCGGATCGGGCCCTTCAAATCCCCTTGGTCCAGCGCCAGGTCTTCCTGCATGTCGCTGACGGCGTCCAGTATCTTCTGCGCCCACTGGAAGACCTTGGTCCCTTCGTCGGTCACCTTAACGGTACGGGTGGTCCGCTGCAGCAGCTTGACTCCCAGCGACTCTTCCAGCACCGCCACCCGCTTGCTCACCGTGGTTTGCGCCAGGTTCAGCACGTGGGCAGGGCGATGAAGTTCCGGGGCAGCAACCTCACCATGCCGCTCAAGCGGGCGGTGTGCCCCTACCTGGACAAGCTGACCCCCGCGGCCGAGATGGCCGGGGCCGTCAACGTCATCATCAACGACGATGGCGTGCTGACCGGGCACATCAGTGATGGCGAGGGCTACATGATGTCGCTGGACGATGCGGGTGTGGCCTACGTGGGCAAGAAGATGACCCTGCTGGGCGCTGGTGGCGCCTCGACCGCCGTGGCCATCCAGGCCGCCATCGATGGCGTGAAGGCCATCTCCATCTTCAACCACCGGGACGAGTTTTTTGCACAGGGCGAAAGGACCGTCGCGAACCTGCGCGAAAAACTCGGTTGCGATGCGCGCCTGTTCGATCTCGCCGACATGGGCCAGCTCCGGCAAGAGATCGCCAGCAGCGACATCCTGATCAATGGCACCCCGGTGCAGAGGTTGCCTTCCCCGACAACATGCCGGACATTTCGATGCTTGAGATTTTCATGAGAATTCCAGAGGTAATTTCCTGTATAGGAATTACCGTCTAGTGCATCAAGCACTATCATCGCCGCTGGTCAGGTGACAAAAATGACCAGCGTAAACACAACGATGAAAAAAATTGGGAGTAGATTGTGGCAAGAAAGAAATCGAGTCCAGCAGAGGATTTGGTCGAACTGGTGGCGCTGATGCCCTGGTGGGCGGGTGTCGCATTAGCGTTAGTCAGCTATGTAGTTCTCCATCGAATGGCAGCACCCGCTGCTCCTGCAGCGGTCCAGCCGGGACAAGTAGCGGGATTTGCAGCTCATGCCATGGTGGCCGGACTGGCGACCATTGGCCAATATCTCGTACCTCTGATTTGTTTGGCAGGCGCTGCGATGTCGGCATGGAAAAGGCGTCAACGCCAAGCCCTTGTATCTGATGTTGCAAACGCCAAAGGGGCGGAATCGCTAGACGGCATGTCTTGGCGTGAGTTTGAAATTCTGGTTGGTGAAGCCTTTCGCCTGCAAGGCTACAAGGTTGCCGAAACTGGCGGTGGCGGGCCTGATGGTGGCGTTGACTTGGTACTTACCAAGGGTTCTGAAAAATTCCTTGTCCAGTGCAAGCAGTGGAAGGCATTCAAAGTTGGCGTTGACGTAGTGCGCGAGCTTTACGGTGTCATGGCCGCTAAGGGCGCTGCTGGCGGATTTGTCGTTACGTCCGGCAGTTACACCAATGACGCAAAGGCGTTTGCAGAAGGTCGCAATGTGAAGCTTGTAGACGGGCAGCGATTGTTCGGTATGGTCAAACAGGCGAAGCAATCGCTTGCCGCCCAACCGAGGGCAGAGCCGCCAATGAACTCTACAGTTACAGCGTCAAGTGAACCAGTTTGTCCGGTTTGCGCTTCGCAGATGGTTAAGCGTACTGCTAAAAAAGGGCAGAACGCCGGAGCGCAATTCTGGGGGTGTTCAAAGTATCCCGCCTGCCGGGGAACGCTCCCCAACGTCTAAGACTTGAAATAAAGCGCAGCGTGAAGCCGGGCATTTATGGCCCTTTAGACCCGCTTTTACGCTTCAAAGATGTTTTTGCCGGTGCGCGTGGGTGTCTCGGCGTTCAGGATGTGGACTGGGCAGGACATGCCCATCGACACCGCGAGAGCCATTCTGTTTGGCAAAACCTCAACCAACCTGCGAGAGCGATCATGAGCAACAAAGGATTCCTGGCCATCTGGTGCGAGATCGGAGCGGACGACCTGGCGGACTACCGTGCCTGGATCACCAAGGAACACATCGCGGACCGCACATTCCTACCCGGCTGGCTGGGTGCGCGGTTCTGCGCGGATGTGAAGAACGAACGCGCCCACTTCTTCCTCTATGCCACCGAGGACAAAAGCGTGTTCTCGGCGGAGCATTACCTCAAGGTATTGAACAACCCCTCGCCCTGGACCCGCCGCATCATGCCGAAATTTGGCTCCTTTGACCGGGCGCTTGGCGAGCAGTTGTTCAAGCTGGGCAATGGCTACGGCGCCTGGATGATGGTTTCGCGCATCAGGGACGCATCGACCGTCGATCTGGCCCAGGCCCAGACCGCACTCAGCCAGTTCATGAACCTGCCCGAGGTGGTCAGCGTGCGGTTGATGAAGCTGGACCGTTCGGCCACTGACATCCAGAGCCAGGAAAAGACCATGCGCAAGGGGGCCGAGGGGGATTTCCACTACCTGCTGGTCGTCGAGGCCTTGAGCGAGCGCGGCAGTGCCAAGGCCCAGGACCGGGTCGCCCAGATCCTGCAGAAGGCGTTTCCTCAGGCCGAGAAAACCGCCAGCGCGGTACACCAGGTCCTTTATGGTGAGACGGCTTTTGAGGGGGCCACCCACCCGCTGAGCTAAAGCGCCGACTCGGTGCCCTGGCGCTACGACTCGGCCAGCGGCACGGTCAGTTGCGCAATCACCGGGCGCGCGTCGGGGCGCACACCGCGCCACCACAGAAACGCCTCGGCGGCCTGTTCTGCGAGCATGCCGACGCCGTCGGCCAGGCGCTTGACCCCGGCGCTATGTGCCAGCCGCAAAAACGGCGTCAAACCTTTGCCGTACGCCAGCTCATAAGCCAGGCTGCCCGGGGCGAAGACGCTGGCGGGCACGGGCGGCAACTCGCCACGCAAACTGGCCGACGTGGCGTTGATGACCAGGTCAAACGATTGCCCAACCAGGTCGTTGTAGCCACCGGCGCGCACGGGTGCCACAGCGGCAACGTCAGCGGCCAAGGTCAGCGCTTTGCCCAGCGTGCGGTTGACCAGCGTCAATTGCTTCGGCTGCTCACGCAGCAGCGGCAACAAGGCACCACGCGCCGCGCCACCGGCGCCCAGCAGCAGCACGCGTTGGCCGCGCAAGGCAACCCCCTGGTTGTGCGTCACGTCGCGCACCAGGCCGACACCATCAAAGTTTTCAGCCCACACCGCTTCGCCGTCGAACTTCAGCGCGTTGACCGCGCCGGCCAGGCGGGCGCGCTCTGACAAGTGCGTGGCGTAGGCGCAGGCGTCGATCTTGAACGGTGCGGTGACATTCAGGCCGCGGCCACCCGCCGCACGAAACGCGTCGACGGCGCCGGCAAAGCCACCCAGCGGTGCCTCCAGGGTGCTGTAGGTCATGTCTTGCGCGCAGGCTTGCGCGTACCGGGCGTGAATGAGCGGCGACTTGCTTTGGTTGATGGGGTTGCCAATGACGGCGTAGCGGTCGGTCATGTTGCAAAAATCGGTGTCGTTGTGGCGTTGGCGGTAAAAAATTCACCCGACATGACGGTCAATGTCGGACTGACCCGGGGGGAAAAGTCCATCTGCGCCAGCACGTCGCGCTGCAGGTCGATGCCCGGAGCAATTTCAAACAACTCGACGCCCTGGTCGGTCAGCCGAAAGCTGGCACGCTCGGTCAGGAACAGTACGGTCTGACCGCGCTTGCGTGCTTCACTGCCACTGAAGGTGATCTGCGCTACCTGGGGCAACAGCTTTTTGATGGCCCCTTGTTGCAGCACCCGCATTTGGCCGTCGCCGGTCTGCAGCTGGGCGCCTTTGGCCGCCATGGTGCCACAGAACACCACTTTGCGGGCGTTCTGGGCAATGTCGATAAAGCCGCCTGGCCCCACCGTCAGACCGCCGAGTTGACTGACGTTGACGTTGCCCTGAGCGTCAAATTCGCCAAACCCCAAAAAGGCAACGTCCAGGCCGCCACCGGCGTAAAAGTCGAACTGCGTGGCGGCATCGAGCATCGCCGTGGCGTTGCGGGCGTAACCAAACAGCACGCCGTCCAGCAGTGTGCCGCCGTAGGTGCCGTGTTCGATGGTCTGGTAAATGCGCTGTTGCTGGCCACGCGCGGCAATCAGCCGGGCCACCGCGTCGGGCACACCCACGCCGTAGTTGACCACCGGCCGCGCCCGGCCGGTGTTGAACAGCTCCAGCGCGGCGCGCCGCGCCAGCGCCTGGCGTTCGCTGAAGGCCACCTGGGCGGCGGCGATCTCGTCGGCCTGATCGGCTGCCTCACTTTGCCGACGCGCTTGCCCGGTCAATTCGCCGCTCAACGCCGGGTCGAAGTCGATGTCGTAGCTGGCCTTTTGTTGCGGGTCGACGACGATGGCGTCGACCCAGGCCGACGGGATGCGCACTTCGCGCGCTTTGAGCGCACCGCGTGGCAAGCGTTCCCTGACCTGCACGATCACCCGACCACCGCTGTTGCGTGCGGCCAGCGCCAGCGACTGCGCGTCAACGTTGGCAACCTCGTGCTCAAAACTGATGTTGCCGTCTTCGTCGGCGGCGCTGGCGCGTAGCAACGCCACCTGCACCGCAAACGGTTTGTAGCGCAGGTACTCGCGCCCGTCCACGTGCACCACCTCGGCCAAGTCGTCGCGGGCGCGGGCGTTCATGCGGCCACCGCCCAGGCGCGGGTCGCAGACGGTGCCCAACCCAACGTGGCTGAACAAGCCGGGGCGTCCAGCGCCAATTTCACGCATCAGCTGGCTGCAGACGCCACCGGGAAGGATGTAGGCCTCGATCTTTTCGTCTTGCGCCAGCTTTTGCAGGGTCGGCGACCAGACCCAGTGACCGCCAATGACCTTGCTGACCAGACCCTCATGGGCAAAGCAATTGAGTCCCTTGGTCTTTTTGTCGCCGATGCCCAACGCGTGCACCACGGTGAGGTTGCGCGGTGTCTGGGTGCGCAGATAGCGCGCCTGAACCGCCTCGAACAGACAGGTGGCTTCCATCAGACCGCCGCCGCCGCCCATCAGGGCTACCGTGTCGTGGTCGTTGATCAGGTCAGCCGCCTGCGCGGCCGTCACAAATTTGTTGATGCCCATGGTGTGTGCGTCCGGCGCTCAGCGGTGCACGTCGAACAACGCTGCACCCTTTTTCAAGGTCATCCTGGCCACCACCGTGCGGTGGATTTCGCTGGTGCCGTCGAAGATACGGTAAACACGTGCGTCACGGTAATAGCGCTCGATCGGCAACTCCTTGCAAAAACCCATGCCGCCAAAGAGCTGCACCGCGCGGTCGACCACGCGGCCCAGCGTCTCGGCGGCGTTCACCTTGACCATGGCGATCTGCTCGCGCGCGTCCAGCCCCTGGTCGAGCAGCCAGGCGGCCTGGTAGACCAGCCAGCGGGCGGCGTTGACCTCGATGACGCTGTCGGCAATCTGTTGCTGGACCAGCTGGAAGTCGCCAATCTTCTGACCGAACTGGCGGCGCTGGTTGGCGTAGTCGACCATCAACGCCAACACGTGGCTGGCCTTGCCTACGGCGCGGGCACCCACTTGCGCCAGCCGCACCACATTGAGCGCGCCCATGGCCAGCTTGAAACCCTGGCCTTGAGCGCCCAACAAGGTTGCCGGCTCAAGCACCACATCGTCAAAGAACAATTCCAGATGCGGTGTACCGCGCAAGCCCATCATCTTCTGGTCTTTGCCGATGGTGAAGCCGGACAGCCCCTTGTCAACCATGAACATGGAGATCTCCTTCTCGCCGGTTTTGGCCGACACCAGAAAGAAGTCGCTCCACTCACCATCGCTGATGAAGCACTTGCCGCCGTTGAGCCGCCACCCCGCGTCGGTCTGGCGCGCGGTGGTCTTGATACCCGCCGCGTCGGAGCCGGCGCCGGGTTCGGTGATGGCAATCGAGCAGGTGCGCTCACCGGCCACCGTCGGCTTGAGCCAACGCTCGACTTGCGCGCCGCGACATTCGAGCAAGGGTTCGTAGACGTTTCCGAAAGCGCGGCGAATCAAATAATCGGAGGTGTGGCCAAACTGCTCTTCGCACAGAACCCGATCGAGCACCGACAGGCCACCACCGCCCAGCTCGGCCGGCATGTTCAGCGCGTATAGACCGAGGGCGCGTGACTTTTCAAATAGCGCCTGCGCCTTTTCCCGGGCCAGAAAGCCCTGGTTCTCCAGTTCATCTTCAAGCGGGTGCAGTTCTTCGGCGATGAAGCGACGCACCGTGTCGATCAGCATTTTTTGTTCGTCGTTAAGGGCAAAGTCCATGGGAATTTCTCCGGTAGGTTGCTGCGGGTTAGGGGCGTTCTTGGCGCTGTCGGCCCTGCGTTTGGCGGCACTTTACTGTGAACCGATAAAATTACAATTCTCATTAAATGACTTTGACAATTTACGAATGATCAACAATAAATGGGACATGACCGATCTGCGCGTGTTCTGCCAAGTTGCGCGGCGCGCCAGCTTTGTCGGGGCGGCGGCTGACCTCGGTTTCTCACCGGCTTACGTCACCAAACGCGTCGCGCGCCTGGAAAAGGCGCTTGGTGTCGCCCTCTTTCACCGCACGACCCGACGGGTGCTGATCAGCGATGCCGGCGAAAGCGCCTACGGCTGGGCGCGCAAAGTGCTGGATGCCGCCGACGAGCTCGATCAAAGCGTCGCCGGGGCCGATGCTTTGCCGGTGGGACCCCTGCGCATCAGCACCAGTCTGCGCCTGGGTCGGCTCCATCTGGCGCCGATCCTGGCCGACCTGCGCCGCTCCTACCCCGATCTGGACGTTTGGCTGGAGGTGATGGATCGCCGGGTCGACCTGCTGGGTGAAGGTTTTGACATCGATATCCGTATGGGCGAGGTCACCGAGCCACACCTGGTGGCGCACCCGGTCGCGAACAACGTGCGCGTGCTCTGCGCCGCGCCGGACTATCTGGCGCGCCGCGGGCAACCGAAAACCCTGGCCGACCTGGCCAGCCACGACTGCTTGCTGTACCGCGAGCGCCACCAGACCTTTGGCGTGTGGCGCCTGCAGGGGCCCCATGGCCAGGAAACGGTCAAGCTGACGGGCTCGATGGGCTCCAACCAGGCCGACGTGGTACGCACCTGGGCGTGCCAGGGGTTGGGCATCATTGCGCTGGCCAGTTGGGACGTGGCGCCCGACTTGCGCCAAGGCACCCTGGTGCGCGTGCTGCCGCAATACAACCAGGGCGCCAACCTCTGGGCGGTGACCGCTGGCCGGGCCAGCCAGTCGGCCAAACTGCGCGTCTGCCTGCAACGAATCATTGGCGCGCTGCAAAGCGGGCCACACGCGCTCGATACCTCGGTGGTGTAGTCCGAGACGGGCCGCCCCGGCCGGTCAGATCAGGTTGCGCAAGGCCCGCGCGGTCTCCATCAGCACCGGCAGCACACGCAGGGCCGCGTCTTCGCTGCTTTCATGGCCCATCGGCATGGTCACGTTCAGGGCGCCAACCAGGTCGCCCTTGCGGTCGATCAACGGCACCGCCACGCCGCGGTAAGTCAGCTCGAGTTGCTGCTCTGAAATGGCCCAGCCGCGCTGGCGGATACGTGCCAGCTCGATGCGCAGGCGCTCCTTGCTGTTGATGGTGTAGCTGGTGTAGGCCTTGAGCTCGTGGTGCGCCAGCCAGTTTTCCAGCCATTCGGGGTCACGCATCGCCAGCATCAGCATGCCGGCCGCCGTCACCTGCGCCTGAACCCGCGAACCCAGCACCACGCCGGTGTTCATGCTGCGCGTCGAACCGTTGCGGGCAATGTAGACCACGTCGTCGCCGTCCATCACGCTGACGTAGGCGATCTCTTGCGTGCCCGAGGTCACCCGCTGCAAGAACGGTTGGACGATGCGCGGCAGGCGGGCCGATTCCAGGTACGACTGACCCAGGCGCAGCACGCGCGGCGTCAGCCAGAACAGCTTGCCGTCGGTGGCGACGTAGCCAAGATAGACCAGCGTCAACAGGTAGCGGCGTGCCGCCGTGCGCGTCAAATGGCAGCGCACGCCGGCCTGGCTGGCCGTCATGCGCGGGTTGGCGTCGTCAAAGGCTTCAATGATCGACAGGCCTTTTTCCAGACCAGCGATCCAGTCGCGTTTGTCGAGCGCGGCACCCGGCGCCACTTTGGGCGAAGAGACAAGGTTTGTCATGCGGTTGGCCAGACTGAAGGAGTTCAAAAAAATCAGTGCTTACCCGAATTTCGTGCGTTAATCATTCATTACGGTTCATCAAACGAACAAAACGCGAAATTTTTGGTTTTGATAAGTCTTTTGAATGACTAAAGTGCCGCCAACGGAACGATTATGAACGATCAGCGCGACAACCCTTTCAGCAGCGTGGCATCGACGCCGCCGATTCATGGCGACACCGACGTCTACCTGATCCTCGGCGACCCGATCGAGCAGGTGTTGGCGCCAGAAATCTTCAACCCTCTATTTGGCCATTTTGGCGTGAACGCCGTGCTGGTGCCGGCGCAAGTCGCGCCGTGCCACCTGCAGACTTTCATCAGATCGGCCTTTCTGGCAAAGAATGTCAAGGGCCTGTGGTTGACGATCCCGCACAAGGTGCCGGCCATGGCGGTGCTGGACGAGTGCAGTGCGCTGGCGCGGCTGGCCGGCGCGGTCAACGCCATTCGTCGCAACGACGGCGGCTCGCTGGAAGGCGGGTTGTTTGACGGCGAAGGCTTTATCCGTTCACTGGACTACCACGGCATCGCCTACGCCGGCAAAAAGGTGTTGATCCTCGGCGCCGGCGGCGCGGCGGCGGCCATCGGTGCATCGCTGATTCAGCCACGCGACACCGGCCACGCCGCCACGGTCGCCTTTTATGACCCAACGCCGGGCAAAGCCGCAGAGGTCGCCACCCGACTGCAAACGGCAGGCAGCGCGCAACTGCTGGCACTGATCCAGAACGATCCGACCGGCTTTGACTTGGTGGTGAACGCATCGCCCCTGGGCTTGCATGCCACCGACCCTTTGCCCTGCGATGTGGCACGGTTGGCACCACACGCCGCGCTGGTCGACATCGTCATGAAAAACTACCCGACACCCGTACTGCGAGCCGCGCGGGCGCGCGGGCTGCACGCCGAGCCAGGCTTTGAAATGCTGATCCAGCAGGCGCACCTGTATCTGGACTTTTTTGGCTTTCGTGACATCGCCGCGGCGTTGCGCCAGGACACCGCGGCCATTCGCCAACAGATTTATCCGCAAACCTTGCAGGATGAAATAGGCCAGGCCTTGCGGCCGACGGCCTTACCCACGTGAGCACCCGCCCACTTTATTTAACTTTGAGGAGACTCCCCATGAACCTTCGCCGCCAATGGCTTGCTGCCGCCGCACTGACCCTGATTGCAACGCTGGGTCACGCCCAGACCTACCCCGACCGCGAGCTGTCCGGCATCATCCAGTGGGGCGCCGGAGGTGCCACCGACGTGGTGGCGCGCTCGCTGGTGCCGCTGGCCGAAGAAGCGCTCGGCAAGAAAATTGTGCTGCAGAATAAGGCCGGTGGTGTGGGCGCCATCGCCACCAACTTTGTCAACCAGCAAGCCTCAGACGGCTACACCCTGTTGATTGGCGCCGAGAACCCGCAACTGCACCCGATTCTTGGCATCAGCGACCTGGATTACAGCAAGTTCTATCCGGTCAACATCATTGGCCGTGGCAATGTGCTGGCCGTGACCACGGTTGACAAACCCTGGAAGACGTTCAAGGACCTGTTGAACGAGGTGCAAGCCAACCCCGGCAAGATCAAACAAGGTTCCACCGGCACCGGTGGCCTGCCGTTCACCGTCAGCTCGATGATTTCTACCGTGGCCAAGTTCCCGACGACGGCTGTACCCTTTCCGGGTGACGGCCCCGGTGTTACAGCCTTGCTCGGCGGCCACGTCGACTTCATGTTTGTCGGCGTCGGCGCCGCGGCAGAGCACATCAAGGCCGGTCGTCTGAAGGCGCTGGCAGCCATCAGCACCGAGCCGTTCGAGGGCACGCCAGCCATCACCGACGCCCTGCCCGGCATTGCCAAATACTTGCCCTGGGGTCCGTTCTACGGCGTATTTGTCAAGAAAGCCGGCCGCGACGATGCCAAAGCCAGGTTGACCGCCGCCTTCAAGAAAGCCGCCAGTGATCCCAAGTTCACCGCCTTCATGAAAGATCGCGGCAACGTGACGATGAACATATCGGGTGCCGAGGCCGAGGCCTTTCTGAAGAAATGGCAGTCGGTCACCTCGTGGACTTACCAGGAAGTCGGCGTAGCCAAGGTCAACCCGGCGTCCTTGGGCATCGCCAAACCTTAAGCGCGTCAAGCCGGGCAGCCATGCGGCCGCCCACCCCTTGCCAACAAAAACAACAGGAGACTTCATGCACCTAAGCCGTCGCCGACTCCCCGGGGAGCTGGCCTTTTCGATCGTCCTCGTCGCATTCAGCCTGTTCATGCTGTGGCAGGCCTACAGCATTTCAAAGTTTGAGTCGTTCACCTCGGCCGGGGCATTTCCGATGTTTGCGGCAGCCGTCATGCTGATCTCCGGGCTGATCGCCGCGGCGCAAACGGTGCGCATGACGCCCGCACCGGCTGCTGCGGGCGAGTCGGTCTGGCGGCAGTTTGTGCGGCAGATCACACCGGCCATGCTGGTGCAGTTTGTCATCGCCATCGCCACCTACATGTTCATGCTCGAGCGCGCCGGCTTTGTCCTTTCGTCGTACCTGTTTTTGGTTGTTTCGATGGGGCTGCTGGGCAGCCGCAAATGGTTTCTGAACCTTTGGGTCAGTGCCTTGAGCCTGGGTGGGGTGTATCTGATCTTTCAGACCATTTTCTCGGTGGTGCTGCCCACGGGCGCCTGGTTGAGCGGAGTTTTCAAATGAGCGAAGCTGTCACTTATTTCTTCATGTCGTGGCTCGACCCCAGCCTGCTGGGGTTGATTGCCGCGGGTACTTTTGCCGGCATTTACATCGGCGCCATTCCCGGCTTGTCGGTAACCATGGCGGTGTCGATCCTGATCTCGTTCACCTTCAAATGGAACATCGATTCGGCGTTGGCGGTGATTGCTGGCATTTACCTGGGAGGCGTCTACGGCGGCTCGCGCAGCGCGATTCTGCTGAACATTCCGGGAGCGCCGTCGGCCATTGCCACCGGCCTGGACGGCTACCCGCTGGCCAAGCGCGGCGAGGCCGGCGCGGCCATTGGGCTGACCACCGTGATGTCGGTCTTTGGTGGCTTTATCGGCATCGTGGCGCTGGCCTTAGCCGCGCCCGCGGTGGCGTCACTGGCGCTCAAATTCGCCCCGCGTGACTACCTGATGCTGGCCATCTGGGGCATTTTGCTGGTCGGCAGCTTGTCGGGCGGTTCGCTGGCCAAGGGCATTTTTGCCGGCTCGGTTGGCGTGCTGATCGGCTCAGTCGGGCTGGACCCGATGACCGCAGAGCCGCGCTTCACCTTTGGCAGCCTGCAACTGACCGCAGGCATCTCTTACGTGGCGGCGATGATCGGTTTTTTTGGTGTCGCTGAGGTGTTGGTGCAACTGCACGAGATGCACTTGGCGGCGGTCAAGCAAAACGTCGACAAAATCATTCCGCCCTGGCATCTGATTAAAAAATACCTGCCTTTGGCCACCCGTACATCGGGCATTGGCGTGGTGGTGGGTGCCCTGCCCGGCGCCGGTGGTGACATTGCCGCGCTGATGGCCTACGACCACGCCAAACGCAGCGTCAAGAACCCGTCGAGTCCGTTTGGCGAAGGTGCTTACGAAGGCATCGTGGCGCCCGAGTCGGCCAACAACGCCGCCGTGCCGGGCGCCTACATTCCGATGATGACGCTGGGCATCCCCGGTGACGCGGTCACCGCCGTGATCATTGGCGCGATGTACATCCACGGGCTCAAACCCGGCCCCATGCTGATGATCGAAACACCGCACCTGTTCTGGTTCCAGGTCGGTGCGCTGACGCTGGCCAACTGCTTCTTGCTGGTGTTTGGTCTGACCGGCATCAAGATTTTTGCCAAGATCGTTGAAACCCCCAAGCCCTTGCTGCTGCCGCTGATTTTGATGCTGTCGGCCGTCGGCGCCTACGCCATCAACAACAACCCGGCCGATGTGT
>JBBIGT010000059.1:0-13022 GCA_037447395.1 Comamonadaceae bacterium
GATCGACGCGGTGCGCAAGGAAGTCGGTATGGTGTTCCAGCAGTTCAACCTGTTTCCGCACCTGACCGTTCTGGAGAACTTGACGCTGTCGCCCATGTGGGTGGGCAAAATGCCCAAGAAAGAGGCCGAAGAAAAAGCCATGGTGCAGTTGCAGCGCGTGCGCATCGCCGAGCAGGCCGGCAAATACCCGCTGCAACTCTCGGGCGGGCAACAACAGCGCGTGGCCATTGCCCGTGCGCTGTGTCTCAAGCCCAAAATCATGCTGTTTGACGAGCCAACCAGCGCGCTCGACCCGGAGATGATCAAGGAAGTGCTCGACGTGATGATCGCCATGGCCGATGAAGGCATCACCATGCTGTGCGTGACGCACGAAATGGGCTTTGCCAAAGCCGTGGCCGACCGTGTGATCTTCATGGATCAGGGCCAGATCGTCGAGCAGAACAACCCGCACGATTTTTTCAACAACCCGCAAACCGATCGTTCCAAGGACTTTTTGTCCAAGATCCTGGGCCACTGACCATTCGCACCATGGACGTTGAAGCTGACACCACGTTGAAAGCGCGTCTCGAAGACGACAAATTGGTAATGGAAACCCAGGACCAGTTGCTCAACCAGTTCTATGGTCGTTTTGAAAAGGCCAAGGTGCAGCCCGGCAACTCAGTCGTCGATGAATTGATCGCCGAGCGGCGTGGTGAGGCAACGCGTGCGTAAAGCCGCCTCACCATCGTGTTCGACGCCTGTTGTCTGCTGGCCAGCCCAGGCTTTGCACCAACTCGCGTCCTGAGCACCTTTCGAATCAGCTCCCAGCCACCTTCATCTTGCCAATCAGCACCGAACCGGTCGTCTTGGCGCCAAAAGCGTAAGCGTCGGCGCCGACCGCAACGATGTCCTTGAACATCGCTTTCAGGTTGCCGGCAATGGTGATCTCTTGCACCGGAAAAGCGATGCGGCCTTTCTCCACCCAGAAACCGCTCGCGCCGCGCGAATAGTCGCCGGTGACCGGGTTGACGCCACTGCCGAGCAACTCGGTCACGAACAGACCGGTGCCCAGTCGCGCCAGCATCGCGTCCAGATCGTCGCCCGGGCGCGTCAGGCGCGAGCTCAGCGTCAGGTTGTGCGAACCACCCGCGTTACCGGTCGTTTTCATCCCCAGCTTGCGCGCCGAATAACTGCCCAGAAAATAGCCCTGCACCCGCCCGGCTTCCACGACGCTGCGCGCCTTTACCCGCACGCCTTCGTCGTCAAACGGTGAGCTGCCCTTGCCGCGTTTGACAAACGGGTCTTCCACGATATCGATGTGCTTGGCAAACACCGGTTTGCCCAGGGAATCGAGCAAAAACGAACTTTTGCGGTACAAGGCGCCGCCGCTGACCGCCTGCACAAAGCTGCCCAGCAGGCCAGCAGCCAACGGTGACTCAAACAGCACCGGGCATTCGGTCGTGGCAATCTTGCGTGCGTTCAATCGGCTTAACGCGCGCTCGGCGGCGTAACGACCAATCGCATCGGGAGAGGCCAGCTCGGCGGCGTCACGTTGCGAGCTGTACCAATAATCGCGCTGCATGTTGTCACCCTTGCCGGCGATCGGTGACACCGACAGCGAGTGGCGCGAACTGGCGTAGCCGCCGCGAAAACCGTGTGTGTGTGCGCTAAAGAAATGCGACTGCTGCGCCGACACGCTGGCGCCTTCGCTGTTGCTGATGCGCTTGTCCACCTGCAGCGCCGCGCGTTCGGTTTGCAAAGCCAGGGCAATGGCTTGATCGCTGGTGAGGGCCCAGGGGAAAAACAGCTCCAGGTCGGTGCGCTGCTCTTGCGGCTGGGCAATGTCGGCCGGATCGGGCAACGCGGCAAAGGGGTCTTCGGCAGTAAAGCGGGCGATGTCGTAGGCCGCCTGCACCGCTTGCTCGATCGCGGCAGCAGAAAAATCAGACGTATTGGCGTGACCGCTGCGCTGGCCCAGGTGCACACTGATGGCCAGCGACTTGTCGCGGTTGCGCTCGACGTTTTCCAACTCGCCCTTGCGCACAGACACGCTCAGGCCGCAGCCCTCGCTGGCGTGCGCCACGGCGTCGGTGGCGCCGAGCTTTTTGGCGTGGCTGATGGCGTGCTCCACCAGGTCTTCAAAAAAAGCGCGGCGGTAGGCAAAGCCGGCGTCGGCGGGTTGGGGCGTGGCGGTGGGTTTCATAGCGGCGGCTATGATACTTGGCTATGGCAAAAAAACTGAAAAAAGGCTACTTCGTGCGCGGCGAGTTTGTCGCCGAAGGCAGCGAGCGTGACGTCGAGCTCAAAGCCGAACTCAAAGGTACCGACCAAGCAAGTCGCACCGATCTCAAGCGCCAGAGTGCTGAGTTGCAAGAACTCGGCGAAGCGCTGCTGACGCTGCGTGCCGACGTGCTGGTGCGCCTGCCCCTGCCAGAAAAACTGCAAGACGCCGTGGTGCAGGCTAAGCGCATCAGCAACTTTGAGGGCAAGCGCCGGCAGATGCAGTTCATCGGCAAATTGATGCGCAAACTCGAAACGGCCGAAGTCGACGCCGTGCGCCAAGCGCTGGATGAACAAGCCAACGGGTCGGCCGCGGAAAACCTGGCGCTGCACCAAGCCGAACTCTGGCGCGACCGGCTCATCGCCGACGATGCCGCCATCGGCCAATGGCTGACCGAGCACCCCGGCAGCGACAGCCAGCAACTGCGCGCGCTGGTACGCCAGGCGCGCAAGGACTCCGTGCCCGAGCCAGCCGGTGCCGCGCTACGCCACGGGCGCGCCTACCGCGACATCTTCCAACTGGTGCGCGACGGCTTGAGCGGCAACCCCATGCCCGACGCCGACGCGCCGGCCTTCAACATCGCCCGGGAAGCCTCATGAGCACCACGCCCAGCCCCACGCTGCAGACCAACCCGTACCCGGCCGTCAAGATCGGCATCGTCTCGGTCAGCGACCGCGCCAGCAGCGGCGTCTATGAAGACAAAGGTCTGCCGGCACTGCAGCAGTGGCTGACGCGGGCGCTGCAAAACCCGTTGACGTTTGTCGCGCGCCTGATCCCCGACGAGCAAGCGACCATCAGCGCCACCTTGATCGAACTGGTCGACCAGGCACAGTGCGCGCTGGTGCTCACCACCGGCGGCACCGGCCCGGCGCTGCGCGACGTGACACCCGAGGCCACGCTGGCGGTGGCGCACAAGGTAATGCCCGGTTTTGGCGAACAAATGCGTCAGATCAGTCTCAAGTTCGTGCCCACCGCAATCCTGTCGCGCCAGGTGGCGGTGGTGCGCGGCCAAAGCCTGATCATCAACCTGCCCGGCCAACCCAAGTCAATTGCCGAAACGCTTGAGGGCCTGCGTGATGCCGAAGGCAAATCGCTGGTGCCAGGCATTTTCGCCGCCGTGCCCTACTGCATCGACCTGATTGGCGGGCCGTACCTGGAAGCAGATGAAGCGGTGTGCAAGGCGTTCCGGCCCAAAGCGGCCGTTCGCACGTTCTCTTGATGAAATTGGCTTCTAGCGCTTATTCAATAAGGGCTAGAAGCTATGATTAACGTAGCTTTTTACCAACCTTTGGCGCTATTTGCCCACCAGCTGATTGAGCTTGTCGGCCTCGAAATGCTCTTGCCGCGCGGCGTCCACCGGCACGATCGAGACCACTTGGCGCGGGCAGTTGAGTTGCTCGATGGCCTTCCAGATCATGGCGATCTGGTGCTCTTGCGTGGCGGCGCTGTCGATCAGGCCGCGCATGGCCTGGCTCAAGGGGTCGTCGTTTTGCGTTACGCCGTAGGCTGAAAAGCCCATTTTGGCGGCCACTTCCTCGCGCTTGACGTCTTGCTCGGCCTGAATGATGCGCGCCGGGTTACCCACCGCCGTTGCGCCAGCGGGCACCGGTTTGGTCACCACCGCGTTCGAGCCCACCTTGGCGCCGTCACCAACGGTAAAGCCGCCCAACACCTGCGCGCCCGCGCCTACCACCACACCGCGCCCCAAGGTGGGATGGCGCTTGGCGCCTTTGTAGAGCGAGGTGCCGCCCAGCGTCACGCCCTGATAGATGGTGCAGTCGTCGCCGATTTCGGCGGTCTCGCCCACCACCACCCCCATGGCGTGGTCAAAGAACACGCGCTCGCCGATCTTGGCGCCGGGGTGGATCTCGATGCCGGTCAAAAAGCGCCCGACGTGCGAGGTAAAGCGCGCCAGCCATTGCAGGCCGTGGCGCCAGAACCAGTGCGCCGGCCGGTGCAGGATGACCGCGTGCAGGCCCGGGTAACAGGTGAGCACCTCCCAGGTGCTGCGCGCGGCAGGGTCACGGTCTAGGATGCATCGAACGTCGGCGCGGATTCTGGAAAACATGGGGTCGAGTCTAGTTGCAGTACAAAGCCATCAATCGGCGTGGGCATGGACTTGCGCCCTGGCGGCCAGTTGCAGCATGGCCTTGGCCACGCCGCGCAGGATGTGAATTTCTTCCTGCGTCAGTGCCGCGCGGTTGGCCAACTGGTTCAGGCGCGGCATCAGCTTCTTGGGCGCTTGCGGGTCAAGAAAATCGATCGCCACCAGCGCCTGCTCCAGATGCGTCAACAGGCCGGCCACTTGCGCCGCGTCGGCGCGCACCGGCGTCGTTGTGGCAGCCTGCACTGGGTAGGCGGCCAGCGCCTCGCGCCAGTCGTAGGCAATGACCTGCACGGCCGCACCCAGGTTGAGCGAGCCAAACTGCGGATTGCTGGGAATGCTCAAGCACACATGGCAGCGGTACACGTCTTCGTTGCGCATGCCAAAGCGCTCCGAACCAAACAAAAACGCCATCCCCGTGTTACAAGAATTTTTGGCTTCTAGCCCTTGCTGTGATTGCGCAACCAGCTCTGATTTCAAGAGCGATTCAAAGTGTTCCCGCGGTGTGGTGGTGGGTGGGCCGAAGTCGCGCGGCGTCATCGCCGTGGCGCACAGGTGCGTCATACCGTCGAGCGCCTCGTCAAGGGTGGCGACGATACGCGCGTTGTTCAGCACGTCGGTAGCGCCACTGGCGCGCTGGATGGTTTCTTCACGGCGCAACACGTTGGGCCAGCGCGGCGCCACCAGCATCAGGTCGTCAAAGCCCATGGTTTTCATGGCCCGGGCGACGGCGCCGACGTTGCCGGCCGAACTGGTGTTGATGAGGATGAAGCGGGTCTTCATGGGGGGATCGTTAAAATCGCGCCATTGTCGCCCAGCGCATCGTCGCCGGCGGCGCTGTTGCTCTTCAAACTGCCCCAACCCCAGACCCGCCAGCCGTTGGCCGTGTCGATCCAGTGAACAAACCATGACCTCTCCCAATCTGCACCCGATGATCAACATCGCCGTCAAGGCGGCACGCGCCGCCGGCAGCATCATCAACCGCGCCGCGCTCGACGTCGAGTCAGTGCGCGTCTCGCAAAAACAGGTCAACGACTTCGTCACCGAGGTCGACCAGGCCAGTGAAAAGGTCATCATCGAGACGCTGCTGAACGCCTACCCCGGCCACGCCATCTGGGCCGAAGAGTCGGGCAAGGCGCACGGCGCACAAGACAGCGACCATGTCTGGATCATCGACCCGCTGGACGGCACCACCAACTTCATCCATGGCCTGCCCATTTACTGCGTCAGCATCGCGCTGGCGGTCAAAGGCCGCATTGAACAAGCAGTGGTCTACGACCCGACGCGCAACGACCTGTTCACCGCCACCCGCGGCCGTGGCGCCTACATGAACAACCGCCGCATCCGCGTGGCCAAGCGCACCCGGCTACAGGAGTGCCTGATTGCAACCGGTTTCCCGTACCGTGTCGACGACGACATCAACCGCTACCTGCGCCTGATGGGCGAGATGATGCAGCGCACCGCCGGCCTGCGCCGCCCGGGCGCCGCAGCGCTGGACCTGGCCTACGTGGCCGCCGGCTTTACCGACGGTTTCTTCGAGCTGGGCCTGCAACCCTGGGACGTGGCCGCCGGCTCGCTGTTGATCACCGAAGCCGGCGGGCTGGTCGGCAACCTGTCTGGCGAGGCCGATTTTCTCGAGCAGCGCGAATGCCTGGCGGCCAATCCGCGCGTCTACGGCCAGATGGTCACGGTGCTGGGCAAGTACAGCAAATTTGCCAGCGCCGCCGACAAGGCCGACGTCCAGGCCGGCGCGCAAAACTTGACCTGACGCAGCCACCACGCCAGCACGCCGGCGTACGATGCGGCCACTTCAAGGAGTGGCACCATGGTCGATTCAACGTCTCCCGCACCAGCCCTGCAGTCGCCGCTGCAAGCTGCCGCCAAAACATTGCAACGCACGTTCGACCCGTTTGGCATGGTGTCGTCGCAGATCAACGCCCAACTGGCCTGGCTCGGCCACCCGCCCGAGCTGATGCGCGCGGCCGACGAGTTCACCTCCGACCTGATCAAACTGATGGGGCAGTCGATCTTCCGGCCGCTGGGACTGAGTGAAGACGAAATTCACATCACCAATGACGCCGACGCGCGCTTTGCCGACCCGGCGTGGTCAAAATCCGTTTATTGGGACTTGCTCAAGGACTGGTACCTGACGATCACCCACCGCATGCAAGACCTGGCGTTGCAGACGCCAGGCATGTCCGAACATGACCGCCACACGGTCGCGTTCTGGCAGCGCAACTGGCTCAACATGATGGCGCCCACCAACCAGTTCTGGCTTAACCCGCAGGCCATGGAGCGCTACATCCAAACCGGCGGCGAAAGTGTCACCCGGGGTCTGAAAAACTTTGTACGCGACGCCAAGGCACAAAACATCCAGATGGTCGAGTCCGATGCCTTCAAGGTCGGCAAAGACCTGGGCACCACCGCCGGCAAGGTGATCTTTCGCAACCGCATGGTCGAACTGATCCACTACGCGCCCACCACCGACAAGGTGCACCAGATGCCGCTGCTGATCGTCACGCCGTGGATCAACAAGTTCTACATCCTGGACCTGACCGAAAAGAAGAGCCTGGTCAAACACCTGACCGACCAGGGCTACAGCGTCTTCATCTCGAGCTGGAAAAATCCGACCGCCGACATGCACGATGTGCGTTTTGACGACTACCTGCTCGACGGCGTGGGCGAAATGGTGCGTGTGGTCAACGAGTTCTGCAAAGTACCGCAACTGCACCTGGTGGGTTACTGCATCGGCGGCACGCTGGTGTCGACCTACATGGCGTGGGCCAACAAGCACTACGGCACCAGGCAATTGCCGGTAGCGCACTGGTCGCTGTTTGCCACCCTGACCGATTTTTCACAACCGGGTGAGATCAGCATCTTCATCGACGAAAAGAGTCTGGACGAGCTCGACGACCTGATGGCGCAAAAAGGCTATCTGGACGGCAACGAAATGGCCTCATCGTTCCGGCTGTTGCGCTCCAACAGCCTGATCTGGAACTACTGGGTGCAAAGCTACCTGCTGGGCGAAGAGCTGGTACCGTTTGACGTGCTGTTCTGGAATGTGGACGCCACCCGCATGCCCTATGCGATGCACTCGTACTACCTGCGCCAGATGTACCTCTACAACAAGCTCGTCAAGCCCGACGCGCTGACCATCGGCGGCGAGCCGATTGACCTGGGCCGCATCCGTCAGGAACTCTACGCGGTAACCGCCGAAGAAGACCACATTGCGCCCTGGACGTCTTGCTACCAGATTCGCAAGACCATCCACCCCAAGACACCGGTGCGCTTTGTCCGCTCCACTTCCGGCCACATTCTGGGCATCGTCAACCCGCCCGTCAACCCACCCAAACGCGCCTATTGGGTCGCCAACCCGAACGCAAAAGACAGCGCGCAGGACTGGCTGCAACACGCCGAGAAAACGCCTGGCACCTGGTGGGGCGACTGGACGGCGTGGCTGGCAGCGCGCACCGGCGAGATGGTGAACGCCTACCCCACCGCCACGCGCAAGTTCCCGGCGTTGGCCGACGCGCCGGGAACCTACGTGCTGGAGAAATAGCAACGAAAAAGCGCCGGGCGTGGTCGCACGTTGAACGCCTCGGCGTGACCACCCACCCAATAATCAACGAGGTTGGCCTCGCTATCTGGCGTGCATTCCGAAATGCATGAAGCTCCATTGTCTTGAAGGCGATCAGACGAATGCTTCTGGAACCGCCAAAAGCTCAGAGATGCTTTCAATACCTGACGTTGGCGCCAATTCAGCGGAGTATCCATCCGCTGTGGAAAGCCTCTAAAAACTGATCCCACGATTTGGGCAAAATCCACGGTGATGACACGACAAAATTCCACCGTAAGCAGCTCTTTGAACACCCAAGAGCCACCGCTGAACAGCCCTGCTCATACTCCTGTTATGGCCCAGTACCTGAGCCTGAAAGCAGACTACCCCGATACCCTGCTCTTTTACCGCATGGGTGATTTCTACGAACTGTTTTACGCCGACGCGGAAAAAGCCGCTCGGCTACTCAACATCACGCTCACCCAGCGCGGCCAGAGCGCGGGCCAGCCGGTCGTGATGGCTGGTGTGCCATTTCACGCGGTAGAAACGTATCTGGCGCGGCTGATCAAGTTGGGCGAGTCGGTGGCTATTTGCGAACAGGTGGGCGACGTGGCTGCGGCCAGGGGGCCACTCGAGCGCAGGTGGTGCGCGTGGGTCACACCCGGCACGCTGACCGACCTGGAACTGCTGGGCGACAAGACCGAAGCGCTGGTGCTGGCGGTGCATCAGGGCCCGCGCGCAAGCTGTGGTCTGGCCTGGATGAGCGTCACCCAGGGCGTCGTCCACCTGGCTGAATGTGGCACCGATGAACTTGGCAACTGGGTCACGCGTGTCGGTGCGGGCGAGCTGATTTTCAGCGCCGGCGCCACGCCGGCCTTCGAGGCACGGCTGCGCGCTCTGAGCACACCCTCGGTCCTGTCGCTCACCGTGCGACCCGACTGGCAGTTTGACAGCGCGCTGGGCTTGCGCACCCTCACCGCCCATTTGCAAACTACCAGTTTGCAGGCCTGGCACGCGCAAGACCTGGCCCAGGCGCAGGCGGCGGCAGCGGCGTTGCTGAGCTATGCGGAGCACACCCAAGGGCGCACGCTCACGCATGTGCACGATCTGCGCGTGCAGCGCGCGGGCGACCTGATCGACCTGCCACTGACCACCCGGCGCAACCTGGAACTGGTGCAAACCCTGCGCGGTGAGGACGCACCAACGCTGTTCTCGCTGCTGGACACCTGCATGACCGGCATGGGCAGCCGTTTGCTCAAGAGCTGGTTGCTCGCGCCGCTGCGCGAGCGCACCGCAGCCCAGCAACGCCTGCAGGCGATTGGCGCATTGCGCCGCGGTCACGCCAGCGTGGACGGCGCCGGCGCCTGGCAGGCACTGCGCCAGCAGATCAAAGGCAGCACCGACGTGGAGCGCATCACCGCGCGTATTGCGCTGCGCCAGGTGCGCCCAAGGGAACTCGTCGGATTGCAGGCGACGCTTCAGAAAACAGAGCTACTTGCGCCCGTTGTATCTGGTCTGGAGCCTTATTTGACACAAATTTCCAGCGATCTGCTCGCGCCCCCTGGCTGCGCTGAGCTGCTCATGGCGGCGCTCGCGCCCGAGCCCGCTGCGCTGGTACGCGACGGTGGCGTAATCGCCGACGGCTTTGACGCCGAACTCGACGAGCTGCGCGCTATTTCAGCCAACTGCGACGGCTTTCTGCTCGATCTGGAAACACGCGAGCGCGCACGCACGGGCATCGCCAATCTGCGCGTGCAATACAACAAGGTACATGGCTTTTTCATCGAAGTAACGCAGGGACAGGCCAGCAAGGTGCCCGACGATTACCGCCGCCGCCAGACGCTGAAGAACGCCGAGCGCTTCATCACGCCCGAGCTGAAGGCGTTTGAGGACAAGGCGCTGAGCGCCGCCGAGCGCGCGCTGGAGCGCGAAAAATGGTTGTACGACCAGCTGCTTGACGCGCTGCAGCCGCAGGTGCCGGCGCTGACCCGCCTGGCGCAGGCGTTGGCCACACTGGACGCACTGTGCGCGCTGGCCGAGCGCAGCCTGACGCTGGACTGGTGCGCGCCGCAGTTCGTGCGCGAGCCGTGCCTGGAGATCAACGCCGGCCGCCACCCGGTGGTGCAGGCGCGCCTGGCCGAAACCAGCGCCGGCGCGTTCATCGCCAACCACACCACACTCGGCGCGCACCAGCGCATGCAGATCATCACCGGCCCAAATATGGGCGGCAAAAGCACCTACATGCGCCAGGTGGCGGTCATCGTGCTGCTGGCCAGCATGGGCAGTTACGTGCCGGCGCGCGCCTGCCGGCTCGGTCCGATCGACGCCATCCACACGCGCATCGGCGCTGCCGACGACCTGGCCAACGCCCAGTCGACCTTCATGCTGGAGATGCTCGAGGCAGCGCAGATTCTCAACACCGTGCCGCCGCATGCGTTGGTGCTGATGGACGAAATTGGTCGCGGCACCAGCACTTTTGACGGCTTGGCGCTGGCCAGCGCCATCGCCACGCATTTGCACGACAAGACGCAAGCGTTCACATTGTTTGCCACGCATTACTTCGAGCTGACCGAATTCCCGGCCAGCCACCACGCGGCGATCAACGTGCACGTCAGCGCCGCTGAAAGCGGCCGCGACATCGTCTTTCTGCACGAACTGCAGGCCGGGCCGGCAAGCAAAAGTTACGGCATTCAGGTGGCCCGACTGGCCGGCTTGCCAGCCGGCGTTGTCAACCATGCGCGCCAGACGCTGGCCGCGCTGGAGACCCAAGCCAGCCAGAGCCGGACTCAGATCGACCTGTTTGCGCCGCCCGCCGAACCGATCGACGCCGCACCGAGCGCGCTCGACGCCTGGGCTGCCGGCATCGACCCCGATGCCCTCAGCCCGAAAGACGCGCTGGACGCGCTGTACGCCATGAAGCAGCTGCGCGACGGCGCCTGACCGGCCGGTGCATTGGCCGCCGGCACGCCCCAGGGCTTATTGGTAGAACGCGTGCAGCGTGCGGCTTTGCTCGCTGCTGTAAGTCAAGCCTTTGAAGGTCAGCGCGTCAAACGCATCGGACTGGCCCATCAGCAACAGCGCGCCACGCAACGCGTCGACCGTGGCCGCCGGCACGCCCGGTGCCGCGATCAGGGCGTTGAGCGGCATCGGCGGCGTAACGTAGAGCACGCGCAACTGCTTGCTGGCCTGCTGCTCGTCGACCAACTTCTTAGACCGTGTCACACCGACGTCGGCGGTGTGCAACGCCAGCATCACCGGCACCACGTCCTGGTAGCGCGTGCTCACCAGTTTCGGCGCAACGGCGCCCTGCGCTCGCAGCACGCTCGTTGCCGTGGCGGTCGCCCAACTTTGCAAGCCCGGTACGCCCAGCCGCTTGGCGCCGACGTCGGCCAGTGTCTGCAGCGGACTGTTCGCCTGGACGAAAAAATAGACCTGGTTGTTCTTTCGGTCGTCGGTAAAGGCAACGGTCTGGTAGCCATGCGTGCGTTCGGCCTTCAGTGCCGCGTGCGTGTGGATCAATAAAAAGTCATAGGCGTCGCCGGCCAGCGTGGCGTCGACCCGGTCGCTGTACACCGGGGCAAAGTCAAACTGATGACCGGTGAGCTTGCCAAGCTCCTGCAAGAACGGTGTGTAGCGCTGGCGAACCTCGGCGGCGCTTTCCTTGTACGAGACCTCAGCGTTGATGCCAACACGAAACGGCGCTGCAGCCGCCGGCCCCGCCAACAAGCCAGACGACAAAGACGCCAGCAACACGGCGGCAATGGGCAATAAGGGCATGGTCGACCTCCATAAAAAATAGCCAACAACTTTTGTAGTATGCGGCGCCGAGTTTATCGGCCATCCGGCTTATCAACCGCCCCGGAACCCCTGAACCATTACACTTTGCGCACCTCGTTACAACTGCGCCATGACTTACTGCGTCGCTATCAAACTCAATGCTGGACTGGTTTTTTTGTCAGACTCGCGCACCAACGCCGGGCTGGACCAGATCAGTACCTTCCGCAAAATGATCGTCTACGAGAAGCCCGACGACCGCTTCATGGTGTTGCTGTCGGCGGGCAACCTGAGCATCAGCCAGTCGGTACGCGAGATTTTGCAGGTGGAAAAACTCAAGGAGCACGAAGACAGCGAGCCGATCACGATCTGGAACGCCAAGAGCATGTTTGACGCGGCACGCGTGCTCGGCGCGGCGATTCGCCACGTCTACGAGCGTGACGCCGCAGCGCTCAAGCTCGCCGGGGTCGACTTCAACGTGTCGCTGATTTTTGGCGGCCAGATCAAGGGCGAGGCCATGCGCCTGTTTCAGGTGTATTCGGCGGGCAATTTCATCGAAGCCACGCCGGAGACACCGTATTTTCAGGTCGGCGAATCCAAATACGGTAAGCCCGTACTCGACCGCGTCATCACGCCGACCACGCCGCTGGACGAGGCCGCCAAATGCGCCCTGGTGTCAATGGACTCCACCCTCAAATCCAACCTGTCGGTCGGTCTGCCATTGGACCTGGTGGTCTACGAGGCCGACCAGTTCCAGACCGACAAGGTGGTCTGCATCGACGAGGACAACCCCTACTTCCGGATGATGCACAACAGTTGGGGCGTCAAGCTGCGCGAGGTGTTTGACAGCATCGAAGACCCGATGTGGAACGGCGAAAAAACGACCGTGCCACTGATGCAACAAGCCGCCCGTAGCCGGCCGCTGAAAAAAATCACTACCCCAGACGAAAAGCTGATCTGACCGATGCCTGGTCGCAAACCACTGGTTATTTTTTCGCACGCCAACAGCTTCGGCGCGCCAAGCTACAACTTGCTGTTTCAGGAACTCAGACGGCGCGGCTTTGCCGTCCAGGCGATTGACCAGTTTGGCCATGACCCGCGCTACCCGGTCACCAGCAATTGGCCGCATCTGGTGCAGCAACTGATCGATTTTGCCGAGCCATTGGTGCAACAGCTTGGTGCACCGGTTTTTTTGGTTGGTCATTCACTGGGTGGTTTTTTGAGCCTGATGGTGGCCTCCAAAGCGCCGACACTGGCGCGCGGTGTGGTTCTGCTTGACGCACCGATCATCGGTGGCTGGCGCGCCACCGCCCTGGGTGTTGCCAAGC
>JBBIGT010000060.1:0-12757 GCA_037447395.1 Comamonadaceae bacterium
CAACCGATTCGTCTTTCGCTTGACCGCCGTCGCCGTCTCGGCGGGCAGTCCGGGCGGCGTCGGGTATATTGAGCGCAGCCTGTCGGCGTCAGTGGGGCGGTGAATGGTCTCTTTCCAGTCTTCAAATGCATGGTTGCACCAGTTCTACAAAAAACTGGGTTGTGTGTTCTTTGCGCTCTTTGCAGCCGTGAATTCATTCGCCGCCACGTATGCCTACCGCTCTGACGTTTTTGCCTACGACACACCCACGGCAAGTGCGACGACGCTGGCGTGGCATACGACGACGGCGGCACCAGCGTGTACCAACTATCCAAATGGCGATGACGACTGGGCGGATTTGACGTTTCCGGGCGGCTTCACCTTTACGTTTGCTGGGGCTTCATACAACGGCCTGCGGGTTTATTCGAACGGCATACTGGCGTTTCCGACCGATGCATCGGGTCTGCATCGCGATTTCACGTCGCAGTCCATGCCAATTACCGCCGGTGGGGGAAATTTTGGTGGCGGTTGCCCCAATGGCGTGCCGGTCAATTTGATGGTGCCCTATTGGCTGGACATCGTTGCTGGTAAAGCCAATAACACGTCGAACGCTTCTGTCAAATATGAAGTGTTGGGCAACTCGCCGAACCGGCGCTTGGTGATATCCTGGGTCAACGTCAAGTTGTACGGTCAGTCGGCGCGCTACAACTTTCAGGTGGCGCTGTATGAAGGCGCGGCGGGTGTCAACGGCAATTTTAAGTACCAGTACACGACAGGCTCGTCCACCGGGGCTGGGGCAACGGTTGGTGTCCAGGTTTCCACCACGGACTTCACGCAATATGCTTTCAATCAAAACTTCATTGATCCGGTTGCTGGCACAGCCATCTTGTGGTATCCGGCCAATCAGTTGGCGGCCAAATCGGCAGAGTATCAATTTGACGAGGGCTTCTGGAACGGCACCGCAGGAGAAATTCGCGATACGTCTGGTAATACGCGCCACGCGACTCGAGTGAGCAGCAATGTGGCCAACGTGTCGGCCGGGAAATTGTGCCGGGGTGGAACTTTTACCAACAATACGAGCAATGCCGTCATCGACGCAGTGGCTACGCCACTGACGCCGAATAGCCGTGGTGCCGTCGATTTTTGGTACAAATCCAATGTGGCATGGAATGACGCGGGGTCTGACGCAATGCTGTTGGACGCAACGCTGAACGCAGCGCGCCCCTTTTTCTTGTTAAAGCGTTCCAACGGTACCCTGCGCTTTGTGTTGACCGATAGCGCCGGCCAGCGCATGACCGCAGAGTCCGTCACCGCTTATAGTTTTGCCGCCGGTACCTGGCACCATATCGGCGTGAGTTGGAGCTTGAATGCGGGGACCAATCAGACGGTGATGCAAATCTTGCTTGACGGTACGCAAATCCAGACGCGGACCTCAACGCCGTTTAGAGCGACCTCCAGCGGTGCGATTGACGCTTTGGGGACGGTCTATATTGGTGACAACCGAACGTCAGGGGTGACCCCAAGTTCTGGCTCGGCCGCCGGGGCCAATGGCACGATTGACGAGGTCTATTTTTATGACCTGGAAATCAATGCCACGCAAGCCGCTGCGGACATGGCGTTGACCCGCACGACGTGTACCGTCCTTGACCACTTTCATATCAGTCATAGTGGCGAAGTGGTCAATTGCGGTGGTACGGTTGCCAACGTCACCGTTCAGGCACATGATGCAAATCACGCGCCAATCAGCCTGGCTGGCGCGACAATGACCCTGTCGACAAGCACCGGCCATGGCACCTGGTCAGGCGTTTCGACCATCAACCCGGTGCTGAGCACGCCGGGAACGGGTGGCGGCAGCTATACGTTTGCCAATGAGTCGACGGTGATTTTTGGCCTGTCTGACGCGTTCGTCGAGAGCCTGAACATCAATCTGAATTCGGGTGGCATTACCGAACACTCGGGTGCGGCCGCTGTGTGTGTCCCCGCCGATGTCACCTTTGGGGCGGTTTGTGATGCGAACTTGAATTTTGCGCAGTCTGGGTTGAAGTTTTCTGTTCCTGATCATGTGGCCGACGTGGTCCAGTCGCTGACCTTGCGTGCGGTGAAGAAGGCCGACAACAGCGATGCCTGCACGCCGGAGTTCGCGAACACAACGCGCAGCGTTCGATGGTCCTGTTCTTACCTGAATCCGGTCACCGGCACCGTCCCAGTGCGAGTGGCGGGCGTGGCGCTCAACGCTGCCAATGATTCTTCAATGGCTTGTGATGTCGCTGGGCAGAGCCTTGCACTCACTTTTGATGGCAGTGGTGTGGCCACAACGTCACTGCAGTACGCTGATGTGGGCGCCATGACGTTGAACGCCGAAACGCTGAGTGCTGGCATCGTGATCAATGGGTCTGACGCGTTTATAACAACGCCGAAGGACTTTCTAATCGGCGGTTACCCAGCCGGACCAATACGTGCCGGAAGCACTTTTGCGGCAACGGTTACCGCGCGCAACAACGCCAACGTGGCGACGCCCAATTTCGGCAAAGAGGCCGTGCCCGAGTCTGTGAACTTGTCGTTTACACGCGCCCAGCCGACCGGTGCGGGCGCGGTCAACGGCAATTTTTCGGGTAGCGTGGGCGCGTTCAACGCTGGCGCGGCCAGCGCCAGCAATCTGGCCTGGAGCGAAGTCGGGCGCATCGACCTCACCGCCACGCTGGCCAGTGGCAACTATCTTGGCTCGGGCTTGAGCGCGACAGGCACCACCGGCGGCGGCGGCGCGGTGGGCGCCTTTGTCCCCGATCACTTTGACGTGGTGACCACGCAGGCTTGCGTGCTCGGTGCATTCACCTATTCGGGGCAACCGGCCAACATGCAGGTGACGGCGATGAACGCCGCGGTGCCTTCGGCCAAGACGCTCAATTACGACGGGACCGCGGCCACCACGCCCAACTTTGCCAAAGCCATCACGCTGTCGGACGCCCATGGCCTGGGCGTGGGGAGTTTTGCGCCGGCCAGTTTCGCCGCCAGCAATTTTGTCGCCGGTGTCGCCGCACCGTCGAGCGCGTTCACCTTCAGCAATCCGCTAACGGCGCCGACCGCCATTGCCGTGCGCGCCGTCGACGCTGACGCGGTGAGTTCCAGTGGTTTTGCCGAAGGCGCACTGGCGCTGCGCAGCGGTCGCGTGCGTTTGCAAAACGTCTTTGGTTCAGAAAAGCTGGCGCTGCAGCTGCCGGTGCAGGCGCAGTACTGGAGTGGCAGTTACTTTGTTGCCAACGCGCAGGACAGTTGCACGGTGCTGGCCGTGCCGACAGCACAAACGCTGGGCAGCGGCGCGGCGCCCGCCGGCACGCCGGCGCTGTATTTTTACCCGGTTGTTGTCAGCAAGAATCAGTTGCTCAGCAGCGATACCAGTGCCAGCCTGGCCAGCCCATTGACCGCCGGCAAGACCGCTTTGCGTTTCACCGCGCCGCAAAAGCCGGGCTGGCTCGACGTGGTACTGCAGGTGCCCGGCTATTTGCGGGGCAATTGGGGCAATTGCGACGGGCAGACCGGGGCAGCGGGGGCGTTGGACGACTGGCCTTGCGCGCGTGCCACGTTTGGTATTTTTGGCAACGCCGCATCGCCGTTGATCTACCGCCGGGAAGATTATTGACGGCGTTCGAAAATTTTATGGATTTATTGGGGTTTGCCCGCGTCGAGTTTGCCTAATCAGCTATTAAAATTAAAGCAAATCATGGCCATGACTTTTTCTTTTTTCATTGTGTGTCAACGAGGGGCGTGCTAACCATGCGCTGGCCTTGGCAACGCCCGGTGCGCGCCGACCGACTGGTGCTGTCCTGGTCGGGACAGCGGGCGGTCTACCTTGTGGCGCGCGCGGCGGCCGCGGGTGCGGTGCAGGTGCGTCAAGCCGGCGTGGTGGCCGAGCAGGCTGACGGCTTGGGTGGCGTGGTGCGCCAATTGGATGCCCTGGGCCTGCGCGGGCTTGATGCGACGATCATGCTGGGCGTCGAACAATACCAGTTGCTGCAAATTGATACGCCCAACGTGCCCCCCGAAGAACTGCGTTCGGCGGCGCGCTATCAAGTGCGTGATCTGCTGGAGTCGCACGTCGACGACGTCACGATCGACGTGCTGCAGGTCGGTGACGGCCGCCAGCAGGGCGCCGGCCACTCATTCGTCGTTGCCGCGCCCAACGCGGCGATCCGCCGTGTGGTGGACCTGGCCGGGGCGCTCGATTTGAATCTGGCGGTCATCGACATCCAGGAAACGGCGCAACGCAATTTGCAAAGTGCGCTGGCGCAGCGCGACGGTGTGCTTGATCGCGCCAACGCGGCGCTGGTGTTGACGCCAGGGCGGCAGGCGGTGTTGACCATCAGCGTCAACGAAGAACTGTTTTACACGCGTCGCTTCGACGTGCCGCCAGACTTCCTCACCAGCCCATGGGGCGACGTCGTCGTCGGCCATGAGGTGCCCGATGGCTTTACGCCGGTTCAGGAATACGTGCCCACGCACCGTGACGGCGACCTCACGTTCGACAGCGGGTTTGCCGACCAGTCGGCGGTGTTGGGCACCGCGGTGGCAGCGGGCTTGGCCGTGCCCGATGCGGACAAGGCGCAGCGCCTGGTGTTGGAGGTTCAGCGTTCGCTCGACGTATGGGATCGCAGTTGGTCCAATTTGCCGCTGAACCGTTTTCGCGTGTTTGCCGGCGAACGCAGTGCCGAGCTGGCGCGCTGGCTGGGGGTACAGTTGGGCCAATCGGTTGGTGTGTTCGACGCCGCGCCCCTGATCGGCGGGCTCGACGCGCTGCCACCGGCTGATCTGGCGTCGTGCTTTCCGTTGTTCGGGGTGCTGCTGCGCCCCGGTGAGTCTGCTGCCTGAGCCGACGGCACGCACCATTCAAACGTCATGGCACAACAAGTCAACCTCTATCTGCCGATTTTGCGCAAGCGCAAAGAAAGCTTCACCGGGCAAACGCTGGCGCAGGCGCTGGTCGCGGTGCTGGTGGGCGGCGGGTTGCTGGTCGGCGCCTGGGTGTGGAATCTGCAACACGCCAGTGCCAGCCTGCAGCAAACCCTTGGCGCGCAAGCCAATGAGTTGGCCGGCTTGCGCAGCGCGCTGGAAGCCACGCGCGCCAGCGCCGGCCCGGTGCAGGCAGCGTTGACGCAAGAGCTGGCCAGCCAGCGCGCTGAACTGCAAGCGCGGCAAGCAGTGCGCGACGCGCTGAGTCAGGGCGTGTTGCAGGTCGGGCAAGGGCACGCCGCGCGTCTGCGTTTACTGGCGCAAACCATTCCGGCGGCGGCGTGGGTGAATTCCGTCAAAGCCGACAACGCGGTCTTCGATGTCGCCGGTCAGACCCTGGCGCCTGAGTCGCTCAATGGCTGGTTGAACCAGCTCGCCGCCAGCCCTTTGTTGCAGGGGCATACCCTGAGCGCGATCAAGGTCGAAGCGCTGACGCCGGCGGCCGGGTCGGGCGCCGCGCCGGTCTGGTCATTCAGTTTTGTCAGTCGAGTGGCCGGCGTCGCCGAGGTCAAGCCATGACGCAACGCTGGCAAGCCCTGGTTGCCCGGCTCGATGCCATGAGCCGGCGCGAGCGGCTGATGTTGTTTGGCGTCGTACTGGTCAGCTGTCTGGCGTTGGTCGATACCTTGTGGTTGTCGCCGGCGCAGTCGGCGCATCGCCAGCTGACGCAACGCCTGACCAAGCAAAGCAGCGAATTGCAAAGCCTGCGCGAGGCGGTGCGCAGCGCGCCCAAGTCCGACGAGGCCAACCGCGTCTTGCGTGACGAAGTGACGCGCACGCGCCAGGCCATTGACCTGGTCGACCGTGACATTCTCACGTTGCTGCCAGGTGCCGGCGCCAAGACGCCGCTGGGGCGTGTGCTGGTGCACTTGCTGCGTCGTCATGAGGGCTTGCGCCTGGTGCGCGCCGAGGCCTTGGCGCCTGAAGTGGCCGGGCCAGGCAACGCCAACGGCGCGGGCAAATTACCTGACGGCTTGTCACGCCAGGGGGTGGCGCTCAGCGTTGCCGGACCGTACGCCGACTTGACGCGTTACGTGGCGACGCTGGAGGGCGCACTGCCGTACGTGCGCTGGGGCACGATGACCCTGAAGGCCGAGCAGGGCGCGCCGGTGCTGACCTTGCAGTTGTTTTTGATCGCCGAGGTGAAGCCATGAGCCGGCGCGCGTTGTATTGGCTGGCGATGACGCTGGTGGTTCTTGACGTCGACGCGCAAGCGCTGCGCGACCCGACGCAGGTCCCCTGGGCGACGCCCATGGCACCCGCTGTGGCGCCCGGATCTGTTGCGGCTCAGCCGCCCATCGACGCCGGTCACGTGGCCGTCTTGGTGCGCGACGGTACGCCGTATTTGCTGTGGGGTACCCGGTTGTTTGGCGTTGGCCAGCGCCTTGGGGCGGCGCGCATTGAGCGCATCACCGAGTCAGAAATCTGGCTGCGTGAAGCCGGCAATCTGCGCAAAGTACGCGTTTTTCAGGGTGTCGAGCGCCGTGCAGCGACGTCGTTGACGGCCGGCAAGAAGCCGTAGCGTTTCATCGATGATGAGCCACCAACATTGAAGTAACCAGACCATGATTGAAATCACTTTGCCATCTCCTGTCGCCGCCGGGCGAGCGACCAGCGTGCTGGTGTTGACGCTGCTGTTGGGCGCCTGTTCAGTTGACCGGCCGTTGCGCACGCCCGATGTGGCACAGGCCATTCGTGCCGAGGTGCCGATGTCCGCAGCGGCGCCAGCGGCGTTGCCGGCGCGTGTGGTGGATGCCCTGGCCGAGCCGGCGCCGGCGGCGCTGCCGCTGCCACCCGAGCCGCGCATTGATCTGCTGGTCAACAACGCGCCGGCACGTCAGGTGTTTCTGGCGCTGGTGGCCGACACCCGCTACAGCATGCTGATGCATCCGGACGTCACGGGCAGCCTGTCGGTGACGTTGCGCGGCGTCACCGTGACAGAGGCCTTGGAGTCGATTCGTGACGTTTATGGCTACGACTTCAAGATCGACGGCCGACGCATTACCGTTTATGCGCCGACGCTGCAAACCCGCGTTTTCACCATCAACTATCCCAATTCGCAGCGCAGCGGCAACAGTGATCTGCGCGTGTCTTCGGGCGGCGGCCAGTCGTCGACCTCGGGCAGCACCGGCAACACAAGCAATGCCACCAACAACGTGGTGCAAGGTGAAAGCAGTCGTGTGTCGACCAGTTCCCGAACCGACTTCTGGACGGAACTGACCAACGCCGTCAAGAGCATGGTTGGCGCCGGCGAGGGCCGCAGCGTGGTGACCAGTGCGCAGGCCGGTATCATCGCCGTGCGGGCCATGCCCGACGAGCTGCGGCAGGTTGAAAAGTTTCTCAAAGCGGCGCAGGTGTCGGTCGAGCGCCAGGTCATGCTCGAAGCCAAGGTCGTGCAGGTCGAGCTGCGCGACGGCTACCAGGCCGGCATCGACTGGTCGGCGCTGAGCACCCGCGGCAGCACGATCGGCGCCATCGGTACGCTTAGCGGCAACAACCTCAGCAACACCGTCGTCAACGGAGCTACGCCTGGCCTGCCCAGCATCGCCGCGAGCACGTTGGCGCTGGCCGATACCGCGACACTGCCGGCCGCCGGCGGCGGCCTGTTTGGCCTGGCGTTCGCATCGGGTGGTTTCCAGGCGGTGCTCGGTTTTCTGGAAACGCGCGGTGACCTGCAGGTTTTGTCGAGCCCGCGCATTGCCACGCTGAACAACCAGAAGGCCGTGCTCAAGGTCGGTACCGACGAATACTTTGTCACCGGCGTCAAGAGTGGCTCGACGACCGCGGCGAGCGCCACCACCAGCGCCACGACGACGCTGCCAGACATCACCCTGACGCCATTTTTCTCGGGCATCTCGCTCGATGTGACGCCGCAGATCGACGATGGCAACACCATCACGCTGCACGTGCATCCTTCGGTGGTGAGCGTTTCTGAAAAAACCAAGCAGCTTGACCTGGGCACCATCGGCAACTACCGCTTTCCGATGGCCTCGAGCAACGTCAATGAGTCCGATACGCTGGTGCGCATTCAGGACGGCAAGATCGTCGCCATTGGCGGCTTGATGCAGGTCGAGTCGAACCTGACCGCCTCGGGTCTGCCGGGTTCCAGCGACACGCCGTTCTCGTTTCTGCTGGGCAACAAGTCCAACAACGGCCGCAAGAAAGAAGTGGTGGTGTTGATCAAGCCGACGATCATCCGCAGTGCGCAGGACTGGGACGCGCAGACGCGGCGCAGCCGTGCGGCGTTAGACGATATGCAAGAGGCGCGCGCCCGCGTCATTCGCATCGACGGAACGGTGGATGCGCGCGCCACGGCGCAGTAAACCATGTACCTGCGGCATTTCGCCCTGCGCGAGGCGCCTTTTTCGATCACCCCGGACAGCGCCTTTTTTTTCTCCCACGACAGCGCCCAGGCGGCGTTGAACACGTTGCTGGTGGCGCTGCGCGCCGGCGAGGGGTTCCTGAAGATCGTGGGTGAGGTTGGCTGCGGCAAAACCGTGCTGTGCCGCCAGCTGCTGCGAATCCTGCAAGACGAGTGCGTTACCGCCTATATCCCCAACCCGGACATGGGGGCGGACGATTTGTTGCACGCGCTGTGCCACGAGCTGGACATCGCCATGCCGCAAAGCGCCAGACGACACCGCTTGTTGAATGCGCTGAAAGACTGCTTGATCAAGCACGCGCTGGAGGGCCGGCGCGTGGTGGTGCTGATCGACGAGGCGCAGGCGATTCCGCTGCCCACCGTCGAGAGTCTGCGCTTGCTGTCGAATCTTGAGACCGAAAAACGCAAACTGCTGCAGCTGGTGTTGCTCGGCCAACCGGAACTGGACGTCAAACTGCGCAGCCGCAGATTCGGCAGTTGCTGCAGCGCATCACGTTCAGCGAACACCTGGGGCCGATGCAGGCGCATCAGGTCGCGCCGTACCTGCTGCACCGCCTGACCGTGGCGGCCATCAGCGACGCCACCGACGTCGACCTTTTTTTGCCGGACGCCGTGCGCGACATCACCGCCTGCAGCGCCGGCGTGCCACGGTTGATCAACGCCCTGGCGCACAAGTGCCTGATGCTGGCCTACGGTGAGAACACGCACCGCATCACCACGGCGCACGTGCGCCTGGCCGCTGACGACACGCCGGGCGTGCGCGCACGCCGCGCCGCGCAGCGTCAAGGCGCGCGCGCCTGGCTGCCCGGCTGGTTGACACGACGAGGAGAGAGCCGATGAGTGTCATCAACAAAATGCTGCGCGATCTGGATCGTCGGCAAAGCCCGGCGGCGACGAACAGTGCTGCGGCGGCGCGGCCGACACCGGTTTACGCCACGGCGGGCGCCTACGGCGGTGGGGCCAGTGGCGCAGCGCCGGTTGGTGCATCTGGCGTACGGGTTTGGCTGCTGGCCTTGATCGGGCTGGTGGCGCTGGTCGGCGTTGCCGTTTTTACCTTACCCGATGGCGCAACACCTGGCGCGACCTCCGCGCCGGCACCGGCGGCGACCCGTGTGCCGTTGCTGCCGCAGACGTCGCCGGTGTCGCCAGTTGGCTCGGTTGTCGCAGCTGCCGCGCCGACGGTCCGAACGGCAGCGAGCCGGTCGGCGCCAACGCCGCTGAGCTCGACGGGTCGACCGCCGACGGCGGCGGCCGCGCCACAGGCCCAGAGCGCGCGACCAGAAAAATTGTCATCGGCACCGGTGTCGGCTTCGCTGCCCACAGCGACCGCGCCACTTGCGGCACCCTCGCTCAACGCCGTTGCACCTGCGGCTGCCGTCCCGCCGGCGCAAGCGCGCGCGACCGCTGCGCTGGAAGCCTTGGCACACGCGCAAGCGCAGTGGGCGCAGGGCGATCAGTCGGGTGCGCTGCGCGTGGTGCAGACGGTGATTGCCGAGCTGGAGCAACACCCGGGCGGCAACGTCGACGCCTTGGCCGCGGCGGCGCGCGACTACGTGCGCATGACGCTTGCGCTACGACGCCCCACTGACGCCCTGGCGCTGCTGGTGCGGCTGGAGGCGCCGCTGGCCAAAGTGGCCGACATCTGGGCGTTGCGCGGCAACACGGCGCAGCGGCTGGGTTTGCACGCCCAGGCGGTGCATGCGTACCTTAACGCGCTTGCGCTGCAGCCTGGCCAGGCGCGCTGGCTGTTGGCGGCGGCGGTGTCGCTGGCGGCGCAGGGCCAAGCGGCGCCGGCGGCTGAGCTGGCCGAGAAAGCCCGGCGCGCCGGCTTCCTGCCGGCCGATGTGGCAAACTATCTGCGACAAGCGGGTGTGGCGCTGCCGGCGCCGACTTCGCCCTAAGCGCTGTTGCGCGCCAGCCAATTCATCCCTTTCATGCTCAAACGAATTTCGGTCGAACAACTGCAAGTGGGGATGCACCTCAAGGAATTTTGCGGCTCCTGGATGGAGCACCCGTTCTGGCGCACCGGCTTCGTCATTGACGACGCCAACGATATTGCCTTGATCCGATCCAGCAAGATTACCGAGGTCTGGATCGACTGCAGCAAGGGGCTGGACGTGCCCGCCAGCGCGCCGGTGGTGGCGCAACACGAGGCACCCGCTGCGCCGGCCGAACCCGTCGCCACGGGTCGGCCGCTTCGCCAGCCGATCAAGCAAGTGCCGGCCAGCGAGGAGCTGGCCCGTGCCGCGCGCATTTGCCTGGATTCCAAGGCCGCTGTGGTCAGCATGTTTGAAGAAGTGCGCATGGGCCGCGCCGTCGACGTTGGCGGCGCGCAGCAACTGGTTGAAGAGATATCGGACTCGGTGGCGCGCAACCCCGGCGCCATCATCAGCCTGGCGCGCCTGAAGACTGCCGACGACTACACCTACATGCACTCGGTGGCGGTGTGCGCCATGATGGTCGCGCTGGCCAAGCAACTCGGGCTGGACGACGCGCAAACCCGCTCCCTGGGCACGGCCGGGCTGCTGCACGACTTGGGTAAGGTGGCGATGCCGACCGAGGTGCTCAACAAGCCGGGCAAGCTCACCGACGCCGAATTTGCCATCATGAAAACGCATCCGACCGAGGGCTACAAGATGCTCTCGGCCAGCCCGGGCGTCGACGCCGTTTCGATGGACGTGGTGTTGCACCACCACGAAAAAATCGACGGCTCGGGTTATCCGGAGCGACTCAAGGGTGACCAGATCAGCCTGCACGCCAAGATGGGCGCGGTGTGCGACGTGTACGACGCCATCACGTCGAACCGACCCTACAAGTCGGGCTGGGACCCGGCCGAATCGCTACGCAAAATGGCCGAGTGGCCGGGGCACTTCGACCCGACGGTATTCCAGGCGTTCGTCAAGAGCATCGGAATTTACCCGGTGGGCTCGCTGGTGCGCATGACCTCCGGGCGCATTGGCGTCGTCGTCGAGCAGTCCAAAAAATCGCTGACGATGCCGCTGGTCAAGGTGTTTTACTCGACCAAGTCGGCCATGCGCATCGTGCCGGTCTTGCTGGATTTGTCCAGCGGCGCGGTGGGCGACCGCATCGCCGCGCGTGAAGACCCAGCCAACTGGAGCTTTCCCGACATCAACGAATTGTGGTCGGGGTTACCCGACCTCAATCGCTGATCAGGCGTTGACTTTCGGCGGCGCGTACTTGCGCAGCTCCAGCTTGGCAATGGCGTTGCGGTGCACCTCGTCGGGGCCGTCGGCAAAACGCAAGGTGCGGGCGCTGGCGTAGGCGTAGGCCAGCGGAAAGTCGTCGCACATGCCGGCGCCGCCAAAGGCCTGCATCGCCCAGTCGATCACCTCGCACGCCATGCCCGGTGCCACCACCTTGATCATGGCAATTTCGTTGCGGGCAAATTTGTTGCCGGCCACGTCCATCATCCACGCCGCTTTGAGCGTGAGCAGGCGTGCCATGTCGATCTTGCAGCGCGCTTGCGCGATGCGCTCCTGGGTGACCGTTTGCGCGGCAATCGGCTTGCCAAACGCGACACGCGTTGACGTGCGCTTGCACATCAGCTCCAGCGCGCGCTCGGCCAGGCCGATCAGGCGCATGCAATGGTGGATGCGCCCGGGCCCGAGCCGGCCTTGCGCGATCTCGAAGCCGCGCCCTTCGCCGAGCAGGATGTTTGTCGCCGGCACGCGCACGTCCTTGTAATTGATCTCCATGTGGCCGTGCGGCGCGTCGTCGTAGCCCATGACGTTGAGAGGCCGCAGTACCGTCACGCCAGGTGCGTTGGCCGGTACCAGGATCATGCTCTGCTGTACGTGGCGCTCGGCTTGCGGGTCGGTCTTGCCCATGACGATGTGCACCGCGCAGCGCGGGTCGCCGGCGCCGCTGATCCACCACTTGCTGCCGTTGACGATGTAGTCGCTGCCGTCACGCTCGATGCGCGTCTCGACGTTGGTCGCGTCGCTCGAGGCCACCGCGGGTTCGGTCATCGAGAACGCCGAGCGCATCTTGCCCTCCAGCAGTGGCTTGAGCCAGCGTTGCTTGTGCTCGGGCGAGCCGTAGCGGGCGATGGTCTCCATGTTGCCGGTGTCGGGGGCCGAACAGTTGAAAACCTCGCTGCTCCACAGCACCCGACCCATGATCTCGGCCAGCGGTGCGTACTCCTGGTTGGTCAGGCCCGCGCCGGCGTCGATGCCACCGGCCTGCGCGCTGTCAACCGGGTAGAACAGGTTCCACAGACCTTGTTCTTGCGCCTTGACCTTGAGTTTTTCGATCGTTTGCAGTGGCGTCCAACGCTTGCCGGCCGCGGTGTTGGCCTCGACTTCAGCGTGGTGCGCGCCTTCGGCGGGGTAGATGTAGTCGTCCATGAACCTGAGCAGCTTGGCTTGCAGT
>JBBIGT010000061.1:0-12722 GCA_037447395.1 Comamonadaceae bacterium
CGTTTTGGCGTAAGACGGCCGGGCATTGGTTGGTGACGTGGGTGGCACTGTGCTGTTCGACACAGGCGTGCGCCGACCTGGCCGACACGGTGCTGCGCGTCAAGCCCTCGATTGCCGTTGTGGGCCTCTATAAGGCCACCAACAATCCGCGCTTTGCCATGCGCGGGACGGGCTTTGTGGTCGACGCGGCCCAGGGCGGCCAGGGGCGTCTGCTCGTCACCAATGCCCATGTGGTGCAGCAGCCCGTCGATGGCGACCCAGACGCGCGCTGGCTGGTGCAGGTGCGTGACGGCACCCGTTGGCAAGCGCGGGCGGCGCACGTGCTGGAAGTTGACGCGGTGCATGATTTGGCGTTGTTGCGTCTGGATGGAGGCCCGGTGGCGGCGTTGACCGTGGGCGACTCGACGCGCGTGCGAGAAGGCGACGCGCTGGCGTTTATGGGCTTTCCCATTGGCGGTGCCTTGGGGTTTGCGCCAGTGACGCATCGCGCCGGCGTGTCGGCCATCACGGCTGCGGCGCTGCCGATGGCGCAGGCCAATCAGCTCAGCGGCCAGGCCGTGCGCAGCTTGCGCGACGCTGGTGGCTTCGACATTTTTCAGCTTGATGCGACCGCTTACCCGGGTAACAGCGGTGGTCCGTTGTTTGACGTGGCCAGTGGCGAAGTGATGGGCGTGGTCAGCATGGTGCTGCTCAAGTCCACGCGAGAGGCAGCGCTGGCGCACCCGTCGGGGATCAGCTACGCCGTGCCATCACGGTTCGTCCGCGAAATGTTGCAGCGACACGCCCTTGCACAGGCTCAATGAGGTACGGCGTTGGGTAGAAAACGGGTGGCGTCATCAAGGTCATTGTGCGTGGTACCCGCCTGCATGGCGTTGACAAACTTGCGCCAGGCCACGTCCGGTTCGGCCAGCTTGAAGGCGTAAAAGCCGTCTTCGCCGTTGCCGTGTTCCCGTACCGAAATGGCCTTGATGAACGACTTCTCTGTTTGGCCCAGATACACGGTGGCGTCGCCCCAGCAGTCCATCGGCAGCGAAGCCTGCGACAACACTGAAAATCCGTCGAGCGACAGTTCGATCACTGTCAACTGGTGTTGTCTTTGCTTGCCAGCGAGCATCACCGCAAAACTGCCTGGGCATTTGATCGAATAGCGTTGATGCTGACGTTGTGTTTCGAGTTTTGTTGGGTCGTCCAAATGCGGCAGTACTTTACGGAACGATGGCAGGTTGTAGATGGCGTGCAGCAGTTGTTTCTTGCGTGGCTCCAGCTTGGCAAAAACATTGGTGCGCTGGTTGAAAAAATAATCGAGTAATTCGGGCGTCATCACGGGGTCGTTGGTGGTGAAGTAACGCCGGTTGGGTAGTTCGATGTTGGGCAGCACCGTCTTGACAAAGTACTTGTACAGATTGCGGCGCTCGGCTTTGGCGCCGTAGACCCGTTCGAAGTGTTGCGGCGCGTTCTTCAGGTCCAGTGTGGCGCCGACGGCTGGTGCGCCGTTGGCAAAGTCGTAACTGTCGACGGTGTTTTCGGTGAGCCGCTGGAAAAAGAGCAGTGACTCGTACATTTCAATGCGGTTGGGGTTGACGGCAATGACCAGGTGCCGCGTATCAAAGAAAGTCGTGCAGTAGTTGTACATGAACTTCATCAGCGGGAACAGAATCGTGCCGCCGGTGTTGCGAAACTTGGGGTGCACCGCCAGTGCCGAGACTTCGGCGATCTGTCCTGGGTGTGAACGCACTTCGTTGAGGTCAAAAATGGCTTGCAGGGGAAAGCCAAACAGGCTCTCGCGAATCAATGACAGGGTGCCGACCACCTCGCCGTCAAACTTGGCGCACAAGGTCGTTGTCGTCGGCAGTGCGTGGTAAATGGTCACGCGCATGCCCGACGGGTCGGGCTTCATGAAGCCGCTGCCCACGTAGGCGTCGTGCAGTAGCTTGAAACAGGCTTCAAGCTCGTCGCGCGTTTCGGCAATTTTGAGTACCAGACGCGCGTCGGGATGGGGGTCGCACTGAACGAACGTGCGGTAGATCGAAAACCGGGCATCCCTTGGCAGAAAGGAAAAAAGCCGTCGCGCCAGTTGGCTCACCTTGCGCTGGATGCCCATAAATTCCCCCGAATTTGTTGTAACTGTTTGTGACACCGGGAGTTTAGTGCGGGTACATGTCCATGACCAGCCCCTATGAAATGTCGAATTCTTTGACACAACGCTTTGTTACAGCAAATGAAACAGGTCAGCAAAAGTCCTGTAACTTCTTGATTCGAAATAATGTCGCGGGCTTAAGGTTGCACGGGCACGGATCCTGCGTCGGTCGCGTGCAGTTGGCGTTGAAGAACAATCAATAGAAGAGAGACAAAGGTTAGAAAAATGACGAAAAGCGAGAAAAGTAAAGGCACCGAGATGCGCGCGGCGGACCGTTTTCCGTCCGAACTACCGCTGCACATCGGCGGTACCGATGGCCTGACCAAGAACGTCAGTGCCACCGGCGTTTACTTTGAAACGTCGGTGCAGGCGCAGGCCGGCAGCAAAGTCAGTTTTGTCGTTGAGGTGCTCATCCGTGGGCAAAGCGTCAATATGGTGTGTTCCGGCCAGGTCGTGCGGGTTGACCGCCAGAACAACCGGGTGGGTATGGCCGTCAAACTGACCAGTTCATTTTTCACCGACGCCGTAGACCGGGACGACGAGCCCGACCCCGAGTTGGACGACGACGACCTGTGAGTGCCCGACGCGCGACCGGCGACCGACAACTTTCTAGGTGGGTAGTGCCGTAGCCGCTCGATCCGCCCCCGGGTATGTCGGTTTTCTTTACATTTTGCGCTGATGATGTGGGTCAGTTTGCCAAAAGTTTTTGCAGCGCCGGTGTAACTTGTTGAATTTATTGACAGTGCGTTGCGCACCTTATGCGGGCATGTAAATTGCATGTCATCTTATAGATACGCCATAATTCGGGTCAATACCAGACCAACAAGGAAGTCAATATGTCAAAAAGTCAAGGCTTGTCCGGAACAGGGAATGCTGCGGACGCAGATCAAACGGTCTTACCAATCAGTGCAGATCAGTCAGTCGGTGGGGTGTCGCGTAGAAATCTGGTTCGTGCCGGACTGGCTGCTGCGCCGGTGCTACTGGTGCTGAAGAGCCAGTCGGCGCTAGCCAATGGTACCGGCACCGGTACCCACTGCAAACCCTCGGTATGGGCGTCGATCAAGGCTGCCGGGGGATGCCGTAGCCACTCACCGCAACAGGTGGGTGGAACTTGCAAGAATTTCGACTACTGGCCAGACAATAAATCTGAGGTATGCAACAGAAAATATCACAATTCAAATCTAACGGACTCCGGCCCCTTTGATGGTAACGACTTTGGACAAGACAGCACGTTGAAGGACGTTTGCAAAGGTTCTAGGAAGGTCACCAAGAATGGTCAGCCGCAGGACGAATCCTTGAGCACTGGCAATGCATCCAAGGATAAGTTTGGCAAACACTGCGCGTCGATGTACCTCAATAAGACCGTGCGTGGCAGTTGCCCGGTCGACGTGGAAACGGTCAAGACGATATGGCGTTCGTGCAAAGACGGCGGAACGTGGTCGCCGGCGCCTGGCGCAGCTGGCTGGACGCGCGATGATTGCAACGAATACTTCGACTACATATCCACCGGAACGACACCGCCTGGTTGGAAGACGTGTGGCTGACGCCATATGGCGCTGCGCACGGCCAGCAACGCTGTCGTTGCGTCATTGGGCCGATGGAACAGTTTTGTATGACGACGTCTCCACTGAGTTGCGTTGCCTGAGTCCAGCCGCGGGGACCTTGTTGGCGGCATTGATCCAGCGTCCCTGCGCATCCACGCACTTGCTGGCGACTGATCTGCTGCAAGGCGAGCCGACTGTTGCCGACTTGGAAATGGTTGAGAATGTGCTCGCCGAGTTTTCAAATCTGAATCTTGTTGAGCAATTGGTCGTTTGAGTTCCCTGAGCCTTTCCCACCTTTCAACTGACGAACTGTCGCGACGCTTGCGTCGCGGCGGCCTGCGTCTGGCACTGACCCCCTTTGTTGCCTGTATTCAAAGTGACATTCCTATTGTTGCGCAGGGGCTGGGCGCGTTGTACGGCGACTGTGCGGTGCTGTCCGACGATGCGTTTGTCGATTTCCATGTCTCTGTGGTTTATCACCGGCGCTTGCGCAAACCGTTGTGCGTATTCAAAGTCGACGGCGTCGAGCCGTTCACGCCGTTGGCTGCCGGCGAAGCCTATGCGCTGCTCGAATGGGGCTTGAACTGGTGCGTGACCAGTTACACCCATACCTGGATCACCATTCACTCGGCCGTCCTGGAGCGCCATGGGCGTGTGTTGATCTTGCCGGCGCCGCCCGGCTCTGGCAAAAGCACCTTGTGCGCTGCCTTGCTGCTCAACGGCTGGCGATTGTTGTCTGATGAAATGGCGCTAATCGATCCCAAGTCGGGGTTGGTCATTCCTTCACCCAGGCCGGTGAGTTTGAAGAACCAGTCGATTGACATCATCCGTCAGTTCGCCCCGCAGGTAGTGATTGGGCCGGTCGCCTATGACACCATGAAGGGCAACGTCGCACATATGCAAGTGCCCACCGACAGCTTGCGTCGCGCTGACCAAGCGGCCTTGCCGGCCTGGGTGGTTTTTCCGCGTTATGTCGCTGGGGCGCCAGCCACGTTGGCGCCGCGCGGCAAGGCGACGAGTTTCATGCAATTGACCGAGAACAGTTTCAATCACAGTGTGCATGGCAAGCGCGCCTTTGACGCACTGGGCGATCTGATCGATCGCTGTGATTGCTACGATTTTTCCTACAGCCGTCTGGATGAGGCGCTGACGGTTTTTGCCAATCTGCCACTTCCGTCATGAGCCTGCCGTCGCTTTCATTGCTGGTTGGCGCACTCAACAGGCCGTTGGCGTTGGTTAATCTCAGTCCGACGCAATGGGATTTACTCATTCGCCAGGGGCGTCAGGCCAACATCCTGGCGCGTATCGCCAGTGACTGCGATGCCTGTGGTGTGTTGTCGCGAATTCCGTCCGGGCCGAGGCGCCATTTGCAGTCGGCAGTCAATCTGGTGGCGCAACAACATCGAGATGTACAAAGAGAATTGCAGTTCATCGAGGAAGCGATGGCGCGCACTGGCGTTCCAGTGGTGTTGCTCAAAGGCGCTGCCTATGTGATCGGTGGTCTGGCCGCGGCGCGTGGCCGAATGATGTCGGACATTGACATTTTGGCTCCCCGTGAAGCGCTGCCCGAGGTTGAGTCTGCCTTGATGCGTCGCGGCTGGGTTTCGGAGGCGAAATCCGCCTATGACCAGCGCTACTACCGGAGCTGGATGCACGAGTTGCCGCCAATGCGGCACTTTTCTCGCCAAACGGTCATCGACGTGCATCACGCAATTGTTCCTTTGACCTCAAGATCTCGTCCAAACACTGCGGCGCTGCTAGCCGCCGCGCAAGCGGTTCAGGCGGGCAGTTCCGTTCGTTGTCTGGCGCCGGTGGACATGGCGCTGCACAGCGCCTGCCATCTTTTCCACGAAGGCGAACTCGAGCAGGGCTTTCGCGGTTTGGTCGATATTGATAGTCTGTTGCGCGAATTTGGCGCGTTAGCGAGTTTTTGGCCTGGGCTGGTGCCGCGAGCCACAGAGTTTCAGCTGGTCAGGCCGCTGTTCTACGCTTTGCGCTATACGTCGATGCTGTTGGAAACACCCGTTCCGGCCGACGTCATGGGACAAATACGTCATGCGCCGGGTGCGCCCGTTGACGGGCCGGCCTTGCGTTTTATGGATGCGCTGTTTTTGCGCGCACTGCGGCCGCACCACGCCAGCACGACTGATCGCTGGACGCCGTTGGCCCGTGCGTTGCTCTATCTGCGTGGGCATTGGTTACGTATGCCGCCAGGTTTGCTGGCGGTGCATTTGTTACGAAAGAGCGGGATGCATTTACTGCCGGACAAGGCCGCCACGGCGCAGGCCAATTAACTTGCCACGTGGCGCATGCAGCACGCTGTGGCCGTCGGGGCAACCGTCAGATGCGTTCCAGCAAGGCCCGTGCACCCGCTTCGCACAGGCTCAGTACGCGCTCAAACCCGGCCAAATTGCCGTAGTACGGGTCGGGCACTTCGCCGGTGTCGAGCGTTGAGTTGAATGACAGAAATAATTTGACCTTGTGTTGTAGCTGTGACGGGCACAGGCGCTGCAGGTGGTCCAGATTGTCTTGATCCATCGCCAGAATCAGGTCAAAGCGGTCAAAGTCTTCGGGCCTGACCTGGCGAGAGCGGCTTTTGCCGACGGGGTACTTGTGCTGATGTAGCAGTTGGCTGGCGCGCTCGTCCATGCGCTGGCCGGCGTGATAGGCGTGCGTGCCGGCTGAGTCGACTTCAAACTCGGCGGCGCGGCCAAGTTCCATGGCCAACTGGCGTGTCACGACGCATGCCATCGGCGAGCGGCAGATGTTGCCCATGCAAACCATCAGGATGCGTGTCATTGATCAAAAAACCTCTGGCTGAATGTTATGATGCGCCCCCTCGGCGCGATAGCAAAGCGGTTATGCCCCGGATTGCAAATCCGGTTAGTCCAGTTCGACTCTGGATCGCGCCTCCACCGAATTGTCTTGACGAGTTTATTCGCTTCGGCCTCGCAAAAATTGTGCGGGGCCTTTTTGTTTCACGATACAGTTCAGACGGGCCCGGGTGGTGAAATAGGTAGACACATCGGACTTAAAATCCGCCGCTTCCGTAACAGGAGCGTACCGGTTCGATTCCGGTCCCGGGCACCATTAAACTCACCCCACTATGGCTCGATACAACGCTCCTTTCGAAATCCACGTGCACGGTCAAGTGACTCTGCGCGCGGACGTCACCTTTGATCACTTGCAAGAAGCGCTCAAGCCGATCTGGAAATACGCCGGAGCCAAGTCGCTGAGCAGTGCGGCGGCGAGCTTTTATGAAGACGAGCCCGGCATTCAGTTTGAGACCAAAGAGCACTTGTTGCAGATGTGCTGGACAGTTGAGGGTGATGACGACTTTCGCCAGGCACTGGACGAAATGTGCATGAACCTCAACGACGTGGCCCAGTCGGGCGCGGCCATCGAAGTGACGTTTTACGACACCGAGTTTGACGAAGATGAAGAACTGGATGATCCGGATGCCGATTCGCGCGACGACTTCGTCATGCTGTTCGTCGGCCCGGACCCGGCGTCGATCATGCAGGTGCAGCGTGACTTGCTGGTGCAGGACGTGGTCAACCTGATGGAGCGCCACTTTGATGGCGCCGAGCTCGGCGGTGTGGTGGCGGCGATCGATAGCCTGTTCAGCCAGCGCTTTGACGATCTGGTCAATTCACTGCAACTGGGCAAGCCGCCGCGCGGCACTGGTGGCTCCAGCGGCATGGGACACGGCGGGCGCAAACCGCGCCACTTGCACTGATCTCGCTGTCTCCCACGACGACTTCGATGGCTACTGCAAACGACGCCCCCACCGCGACGCCGGCAACTCCGAGCAAACTGCGCCTCGGTGACGTGATGGTGCAGCAGCGCCTGATTTCTCAAGAGCAGTTGCAGCAGACCCTGGCCCTGCAAAAGCAGACCGGCAAAAAGATGGGCCGCCTGCTGATCGAGACCGGCCTCATCACCGAAGAATTGTTGGCCAACGGTTTGGCGCGCCAGTTGCAAATTCCGTTTGTCAACCTGAAGACCTTTCCGTTTCGGTCTGACGTCGTCAAATTGTTGCCCGAGTCGGCGGCGCGGCGCTTTCGTGCACTGGTGCTCGAAGATAGAGGCGGCGCACTGCTGGTCGCCCTGGGCGATCCGTTGGACTTGTTTGCCTACGACGAATTGACGCGCCTGCTCAAGCGCAATATCACCATCGCGGCGGTGCCCGAGAGTCAACTCACAGCGGCCTTTGACCGCTTGTACCGCCGCACCGAAGAAATCAGCGGCCTGGCCCGGGCGCTCGAAAAAGACCTGGGTGACGCGGTTGACTTCGGCGAACTCAGCGCCAACGTTGGCAGTGAAGGCGCGCCGGTGGTGCGCCTGTTGCAGTCGTTGTTTGAAGACGCGATGCAGGTGGGCGCTTCAGACGTGCACATTGAGCCGCAGGAGTCGGGCTTGCAAGTCAGGGTGCGCGTTGACGGCGTGTTGCAAACGCAGACTGAAGCCGACAAGCGCATTGCCGGTGCGTTGGCGCAGCGCCTCAAGCTGATGGCCGGGCTCGATATTTCTGAAAAGCGCCTGCCGCAGGACGGCCGCTTCAGCGTGCGCCTGCGCGACATCACCATCGACGTGCGACTATCGACGTTGCCGACCAACTACGGTGAGTCGGTGGTGATGCGTCTGCTCAAGCAAGGCGAGGGCATGAAGCGGCTCGATGACATTGGTATGCCCACCGAGATGCTCCAGCGCTTTCGCGAAATGTTGAATCGCACCTCGGGCATGGTGTTGGTCACCGGGCCCACGGGTTCCGGCAAAACGACAACACTGTACGCCGCATTGGCCGAGATCAACGCCGCCGAGCTGAAGGTCATCACCGTTGAAGACCCGGTCGAATACCGCCTGCCCGGGCTGACGCAGGTGCAGGTCAACGACAAGATCGAGCTGACTTTTGCGCGCGTGCTGCGCGCCTGCCTGCGGCAAGACCCGGACGTCATCCTGGTCGGTGAAATGCGTGACGCGGAAACCGCTGAAATTGGCTTGCGAGCCGCTATTACCGGCCACCTGGTGCTCTCATCTTTGCATACGCGCGACGCCATCAGTACGCCGTTTCGGCTGCTCGACATGGGTGTGCCGGCGTTTATGGTGGCGACCTCGCTGCAAGGCGTTATCGCGCAACGTCTGGTGCGCCTGAACTGCACTGAATGTTCGGCGCCGCACGAGCCGACCGCGCAAGAGTTGTCCTGGCTGGCCGGCATGGGGGTCGCTACGGGCACTGTGGCGGCGCGGCGTGGGCGCGGCTGTTCTTCGTGCAATGGCACCGGCTATTCGGGGCGCCAGGGTGTCTATGAAATGCTCGAAATGGACGCCAGCTTGACGCAGGCGGCCTCGCGCGCGGACCCGGCGGCCTTCATGCGCCTGGCGCGTGAACGCATGAACGGGCGCACGATGTCGGTCCACGCGCTGGAGCTGGTGCGCCAGGGGCGGACGTCACTGGCCGAAGCCCTGCGCATCGGTTTTGAGTCGGACGACCAGGACGGCTAATCGCCGACGCACACTGACCTATGACAGTCTACGCATGGCGCGGCCGCAATGCCCGCGGTGAAGAAGTTCAGGGCCAAATCGAATCGGCCACTGAAAACGGCGTTGCCGATCAGTTGATCGCCATCGGCGTGGCGCCGGTGCGAATTGCCCCGGTCGCGGCCAGCGTTGCGCCGATGCAGGATGGCTGGTTGGCACGGCTGCAGCGTGCCCCGGTGGCGGTGGAAGACGTGCTGATTTTTTCGCGCCAGATGTATTCGCTCAACAAGGCCGGCGTGCCGATCTTGCGGGCATTTGCCGGTCTGGAGGCGTCAAGCACCAAGCCGGCCGTGATCGACATGCTCAAGGACATCCGCTCGAGCCTGGATCAAGGGCGCGAGCTGTCGGCGGCGTTGGCACGGCATCAAGACGTCTTTGGAGCGTTTTACATCGCCATGATCCGTGTTGGTGAAATGACCGGACGCCTGACCGAGGTTTTTTTGCGTTTGAACGAGCACATGGAGTTTGAGCGTGACGTGCGCGAGCGCATCAAGCAGGCCATGCGCTACCCCCTGTTTGTGCTGATTGCCATGTTGATCGCTGTGGTAATCCTGAATATTTTTGTGATCCCGGTGTTTGCCCGGGTGTTTGCCGGCTTCAACGCCGAACTACCGTTGATCACGCGCGGCTTGCTCGGCTTTTCGTCGTGGATGCTGGCCTGGTGGCCGTTGCTGTTGTTGGCCGGCGGGGCCTTGTGGTTGTTGCTGCGCGCCTATCTGCGCACGGCTAACGGCCGCTATGCCTGGGATAAACGCAAGTTGTCGTTGCCGATCGTTGGCGAAATTATCCTGAAGGCCTCGCTGGCTCGTTTTGCGCGCAGTTTTGCCCTGTCCAGCCAGAGTGGTGTGCCGCTGGTGCAGGGCTTGACGGTGGTGGCGCAGACCGTGGACAACGCCTACATCGGCAGCCGCATCGAGCAGATGCGCGACGGCATCGAGCGTGGCGAGAGCATCTCGCGCTGCGCGGCGGCCACCGGCGTCTTTACCCCGGTGGTGTTGCAGATGATCAACGTTGGCGAGGAAACGGGTGAACTTGACGACCTGTTGTTCGAGATCGCCGGCATGTACGAGCGTGAGACCGACTACCGCATCAAGGGCTTGTCAGCCGCCATTGAACCGATCTTGCTGGCCGTCATCGCCGTCTTGGTGCTGCTGCTGGCGTTGGGCGTCTTCTTGCCGCTGTGGAACATGGGGCAGGCCGCCATGGGTCGCGGTGGAGGCTAGAGTTGGCCACCGCTGAGCGCGTGGTAGCGCCGTTGCCGTCGGGGCGCCGTCTGACCGAGTGGGCCTTGATGGCGCTGCTGCTGTTGGGGTTGACGCTCAGCTTTGTCCGATACAGCCAAAACGTTCGCGGTCAGGCCGAGCTGGCGGCATTGAAGACGACGCTTGGTTCGTTGCGCACAGCACTGGTGGTGGAACATTTGCGCCGGCAGGTCGCCGCGCATGAAGGGGCCGCGTTGCCCAGCCCGGGCAACCCCTTCACCTTGCTCGAGTCGCCGCCTGCCAATTACGTCGGCGTGGTGAATCGCGCGCAAAGCCGCAGCGTCGCAAACGGGGCTTGGCTCTTCGCCCCGGATTGTCCTTGCGTGGGTTACCGTCCGCTGGATGATCAATGGCTCGATAGCCCGGTCGACGACCCACTGATCTGGTTTGCCGTGACTGGCTCGCCCGGTGTTTTACAGTTGGTAGCAGAAGAAAAGTATCGCTGGCGCAACGAATCGCTCGACTAAATGCGCTATCGCCCTGTGCGGTGGCTATACTCCGCGCGTTGACGCTATCGTTTTAGAGATTGGTCTTCGTTTCTTTTATTTGGTTTTTTTATAAGGTGGACAACATGCAACACAAGCAGCACGGCTTTACTTTGATTGAACTGGTGATGGTGATCGTGATTTTGGGCGTGCTCGCCGCGGTGGCGTTGCCCAAGTTTGTGGATTTGAAGTCTGATTCCCAGCAGGCGGCGATGCAGGGTGTTGCCGGTGCAGCGGCTTCAGCGTCGGCCATCAATTACGCGGGCTGCTCGATTGCCACGGCAGCAAGTGCACCGGCGAAGTGCAAGGTTGTCAGCACGTGTGACTCGATCAAGCAAGCCTTGAGCGGTGGCGCCTGGCCCGCAGGCTACAGCGCAACGGGCGCGGGGTCGACGACGAACGGTACGTCGTTTACATGCACGCTGGCGTTGGCTGGCTACACGCCCGCGCCGGCGGTCACCTTTGAAGTGATTGCCGCTGGCAATTAAGCGCTCACTGTATCGTTGGTTTTGATCTGCAAGGCGCGCAGGATTGCAAAAATCCTGCGCGCCTTGTCTTTTTTGTATGCGTATTTCCGCTAGACGATACGCGGTCTGCCTTCCGCAGACGCCGGGCCGGCACACTGGCTTCACCCTGATCGAGCTGATCATGGTGATCGTCATCCTGGGGGTGTTGGCGGTAGTCGCCGTGCCGCGCATTTTCAACAGCAGCGACTTTTATGCGCGTGGCTTTCGTGATGAAACCCTGGCCTTGCTGCGCTTTGCACAAAAGTCGGCGATTGCGCAGCGACGCACCGTGTGTGTGGCCTTTGCCAGCGGCAGCGTCACTTTGACGATGGCGACCACCCCGGCGACGGCTGCTTGCGCCACCCCGGTGACGTTGACGGGTCCCAACGGTTCGCCGACGGTGACGGCCCGCGCCGGGACGAGTTTCAGCGCGACGCCGCTGAACTTTAATTTCAATGGTCTGGGCCAACCCATCGATGGCGGAGGCGCGCTGGTGGCAACGCAAACAATCCAGATCACCGGGGTGGCGGATGTCATTGTGGAGGGGCAAACGGGTTATGTGCATTAGTCGGTTGCCCGCGCGCAGGCTGACACGGCGCGGCTTTACCTTGATCGAGATGATCATCTTCATCGTCGTCGTCAGCGCGGCTTTGGCGGGCATCCTGTCGGTGATGAACACGACGGTGAAGTCCAGCGCTGATCCGATGCTGCGCAAGCAGGCGTTGGCGATCGCTGAATCCTTGTTGGAAGAAATTTTGCTCAAAGACTATTGCGACCCCGATACGGTTGTTGCCGGCTCACCACCGACCTGCGGCGTGCACACGGTGGAGGCCACGCGCAATCTGTTTGACGACGTCGACGACTACAACGGTTACACCACGACCAGCGGCATCCTCGATCTGACCGGTGCGGCCGTTGCCGGCCTGGGTGCCTACAACATCAGTCCGGCGGTGTCCGTGACCCCAGTCAGTGCGGCCGAGAATGCGCAGCTCAACGCCGTCGGCGTCAAAAAAATCGTGGTCTCGGTGACCCCGGCGCAGGGCGACACCCTTGTGCTCACAGGCTATCGGGCCAATTACTGACATGCAGAAATGCCGAAGTGTTCAACCCGTGGTGGCGCAGCGCGGCTTTAGCCTGATCGAGCTGATCATGGTTATCGTGTTGATGGGCGTGATCGGCGGCATGGTGGCGGTATTCATGAAGAGCCCGATCGACGCTTACTTTGATACCGCCCGGCGCGCCGATCG
>JBBIGT010000062.1:0-12690 GCA_037447395.1 Comamonadaceae bacterium
CGCGGTAGCCGCCGTTGGCGAAGACGCTGTAGGCGGTGGCCATCTGCATCGGTGTGACCGATCCGGCACCCAGCGCCATCGTCAGGTACGGCGGATGCTTGTCGGCGTCAAAGCCGAAGCGCACGGCCCAGTCCTGGGCGTTCTGCGTGCCAACCACCTGCAGGATGCGGATCGAGATCATGTTTTTTGACTTGGCCAGGCCGCGGCGCATGGTCATTGGACCTTCAAATTTGCCGTCGTAGTTTTTCGGCTCCCACGGTTGCCCGCCGGTGACGCCGGCGTCAAAAAATAGCGGGCCGTCGTTGACGATGGTTGCCGGTGTCACGCCGTGCTCCAGCGCGGCTGAATAGATGAACGGCTTGAAACTCGAACCAGGCTGACGCCACGCCTGGGTGACGTGGTTGAACTTGTTTTTCTCAAAGTCAAAGCCGCCGACCAAGGCGCGGATGGCGCCGGTTTTGGGATCGATCGCGACGAAGGCGCCTTCGACCTCAGGCAGTTGGGTAATTTCCCAACCCGTCTTGGGCGTTTGTACGACGCGGATCACCGCGCCGCGCCGAATCTTGATGGTTGCGGGCGCCTTGTCTGACAAGCCCGAGGTTGCCGGTTTGAGGCCGTCCCCTTTGATTTCAAGGGCTTCGCCGTTCTGTCGCACGGCGCGGATCAGCTTCTGGTTCGCCTCCAGAACCACCGCCGCCAGCACGTCGCCGTTGTCAGGATGCTCCTGCAAGGCTTCGTCGATGGCGTCGTCCAAAGCGGCAGCGTCGTTGGGCAAACTGACAAATTTTTCCGGGCCACGGTAAACTTGGCGCCGTTCGTAGTTCATGATGCCGCGACGCAAAGCCTGGTAGGCGGCGGTCTGGTCGGCGGCGCGCAGGGTGGTGTAGACGTTCAGACCGCGCGAATAGGTTGATTCACCGTACTGCGCGTAGATGAGCTGGCGTACCGTTTCGCTCACGTACTCGGCGTGCACGGCATTGCCGTCGCCGCCCGAGCGCACCTTGAGGGGCTCGTTCTTTGCCGCCTCGGCCTGGGCCGCCGTGATAAAACCGTTCTCCAGCATCCGCTCGATGATGTACAGCTGTCGGGAGCGTGCACGCTTGGGGTTGTTGATGGGGTTGTAGGCCGATGGCGCCTTGGGCAGGCCGGCCAGCATGGCCGCTTCGGCGACGTTGATTTTCTGCAGGGGTTTGCCAAAGTAGGCCTCGGCTGCCGCCGCAAAACCGTAGGCGCGGTTGCCGAGAAAGATCTGGTTCATATAGATTTCCAGAATCTGGTCTTTGCTCAGCAGGTGCTCGAGCTTGAACGTCAGCAAGATTTCGTAAATCTTGCGGGTATAGGTTTTCTCGCTCGACAGGTAGACGTTGCGCGCTACCTGCATGGTGATGGTCGACGCCCCCTGGCTTTTGACACGTCCCAGGTTGGCCAGCGCGGCGCGCGCCACACCGATGTAGTCGACACCGCCGTGCTGGTAGAAGCGCGCGTCTTCAACGGCCAGCACCGCCTGCTTCATGACGTCGGGGATTTCGGCGATGGGGGTGAGATGGCGCCGTTCTTCGCCGAATTCGCCAATCACCACGCCTTCGGCCGAGAAAATCCGCAGCGGCAGCTTGGGCCGGTAATCTAACAAATCGGAGACATCGGGCAGGTTGGGGTAGGCCACAGCCATGGCCAGCGCGACCACCAGCGCCAGACTTGCCAGCCCCGCCGCCAGCAGCCCCAACGCCAACAACGGCAGCTTGATCGCCCAGTGCAGGGGTGTTGCGACGACCTGACGCGGCGACGGTGCGCTATCGGTTGGCGATGAAGAGTTTTTGTCGGACATAGAAAGTACTCAGGGGCGGCATCGGCGACCGCGCGACGGTGGCAGATGGAGGGGCGTCAGTATCTCATTGACGGCAGAGCTGCTTTGCCAAGCGTTGTTGGCTGTCTACATTTTGGCAACGTTTGGTCACCAAATAAAACCGAAAAATCTTTGCTAAACAACTATCTTGCTGATAGCATTCAAGTGAATTCTCAAGATAACTTGGGTTTTTCGTCTTCACTAGGGGATCACGTTGCTTTCACTGAGCTCACTATTTAGCCGCCAACCCGCGCCCATGCTGGGTCTGGACGTCAGCTCGTCGAGCGTCAAATTGGTCGAACTTGGACAAGACAGTGCCGGACGCTATGTTCTGGAGAACTGCGCCATCGTCCCGTTAGAGCGGGGCTGGATCGCCGACGGCACGATCGAAAAGTTCGACGAGGTGGCCGACGCCGTGCGCCGACTGGTGAAAAAAAGCGGTACCAAGACCAAGAATGTCGCCATGGCGCTGCCGCCGTCGGCGGTAATCACCAAGAAAATCGTTCTGTCGGGCGGCTTGACCGATCTCGAGCTGGAGCAACAGGTCGAATCCGAGGCCAGTCAGTACATTCCATTCCCGTTGGATGAGGTCAGTCTCGACTTCTGTATCGTCGGCCCAAGTGCGACGACCCCGGAGGACGTCGAGGTGTTGATCGCTGCGTCGCGGCGCGAAAAGGTTCAGGATATTCAGGGTTTGGCGGAGGCCGCCGGGTTGAAGCCCGTGATCGTCGACGTCGAGTCCTACGCCTCGCGTCTGGCGGCCAGCCGCCTGATCGGCAATTTGCCCCGGCAGGGTGCCGGCAGCATTGTGGCGTTGTTTGAAGTGGGCGCCATGACTACCAGCATGCAGGTGATTCGTGATGGCGAGTTACTGTATGACCGTGACCAAGCTTTTGGCGGCGCGCAACTGACGCAGATGATCATTCGTCAGTACGGCTTTTCGCAAGAAGAGGCGGAGGCCAAGAAGCGCAACGACGAACTGCCCGAGGACTTTGGCGCGGTGGTGTTACAACCTTTCATTGAGAGTTTGGTCCAGGAAATCGGACGGGCGTTGCAGTTTTTCTTTACCAGCACCACGCACAACAAGGTCGACTTGGTGATGCTGGCTGGTGGCTCGGCGTCGTTGACCGGTCTAACGGCGGCGGTCACCCGGCAAACGGGCTTTGCCTGTTCGGTTGTCAATCCGTTTGAGGGCATGGAGGTGGCGGGCAGTGTCCGCGCCGACAAGGTGGCGCGTGAGGCGCCGTCCTATTTGACCTCTTGTGGCCTGGCGCTACGGAGGTTTATGCAGTGATTTTGATCAATCTATTACCGCACCGCGAGCTCGCGCGCAAACGCCGCAAGGAGCTGTTCAACGTTGGCTTGGGCGCTTCGGCCTTGTTGGGTGGGCTGATTGCCGGTTTCGCCTTTCTGTGGATCAGCAGCCTGACGTCGAGTCAGCAAGACAAAAATCAGATCTTGTCGAGCGAAATTTCCAAGTTCAACGCGCAAATCAAGGACATCGCCAACCTCGAGGCGGAAATTGCCGCCCTGAAAGCGCGCCAGCAAGCGGTCGAAGATCTGCAGTCCGACCGCAACATGCCGGTGCATTTGCTGACCGAACTGGTAACGCAGTTGCCCGAAGGCGTCTACATCAACAGCATGGTGCAAACCGGCCAGAACGTGACCCTCAAAGGGACTGCCCAGTCCAACGAGCGTGTCTCCGAACTGCTGCGCAATCTCAGCGCCAAGTCGGATTGGTTTACCCGTCCTGAACTGGTGGAAATCGTCGCCGGTTCGGTCACCTTGACGGCGCGTGATCAACGTCGCGTATCCAATTTCACCGTTCGGGTGACCTTGGTGCGAGCGAGCGAGGCGGGCAAAGCTGCGGTTAGCGCGGCCAAGCAGGGATAAAACCATGGCAAAGTCTCTTACGCTTCCTGTCGACCTGAAGGCTCGGTTTGCCGACGCCGCAGATCAGTTTCGCAACCTCAACACCAAAGATCCTGCCAGTTGGCCAAAACTACCCAAGTTTGCCCTGTACCTGCTGCTGACGGTTGTGGTGATAGTGGCGCTGTGGTTTGTTTGGCTCAGCGATACCGTCGATACCCTAAAACAGGAGCAGGAAAAAGAAGTCACGTTGCGTGACGAATACAAGGTCAAGCTTGCCAAGGCGGTCAATTTGGAAGCCCTGAAAAAGCAGCGCGAACAAGTGCAACAGTACGTGACGCAGCTTGAAAAACAATTGCCCAGCAAAGCTGAAATGGACGCCCTGCTGTCCGATATCAACCAGGCAGGCCTGGGGCGTAGCCTGCAGTTCGACTTGTTTCGCCCGGGCCAAGTGGTTGTGCGCGAGTACTACGCCGAGTTGCCGATTTCTGTACGGGTGACCGGCCGCTACCACGACATTGGTTCTTTTGCTGCCGATGTCGCCAACTTGTCGCGCATTGTCACGATCAACGATATGACGGTCGCCCCGGCACGCGATGGCGCGCTGTCCATGGATGCGGTCGCCAAGACTTTCCGCTATCTGGACGCGCAAGAGATCAGCGCCCAGCGCAATGCGGCGAAAGGGACGAAGAAATGAGGCGGTTTCAACCGAGTTGGGCAATGCTGCTGCCGTTGGTCATGTTGGGCGCGTGCTCGTCGGCGTCGGACGACGAGTTGCACCAGTGGATGACGCAACAGAAAAATCAGACCTTTCCCAAGGTGGCGCCCATTTCGGAGCCCAAGCAGTTCAAGCCAGAAAACTACAGTCAAGTCACCGAATTTGACCCGTTCAGCAATAAAAAGCTGACGATGGCGCTGAAGAAAGATGACGTGCGCTCGTCGCTGGGCGGCGCCTTGCTGGCCCCTGAGTTGGCGCGCCGCAAGGAGCCGTTGGAAGAGTTTCCGTTGGATACCATCACGCTGGTTGGCAGTCTGTTGCGCGGCGGACAGCCGGTGGCGCTGGTGACCGTCGGCAGGTTGCTTTATCAGGTTCGCCCAGGCGAATACTTGGGACAAAACTATGGTCGTATCACCAAGATTACCGAGACAGAGCTTACCCTGCGCGAAATCGTGCAAGACGCGTCGGGTGAGTGGGTTGAACGCATGGCGTCGTTGCAGTTGCAAGAGAGGTTGAAATGAAAAAACAGAAGAGTTCCCGACTGCAGCAGCTCTGCGCTCGGGTTGCCATGACAACGGGCCTGTTGCTGGCCAGCGCGATCGTCCAGGCGCAAGTTGCGATCCAGGCCGTGACCGGTGCCGTGCAGGGGGGCGTTGAAGTCGTCAAGATCGATTTGTCCGAACCGTTGACCACGCCACCGGCGGGGTTCTCGATTCAAACGCCGGCGCGCATTGCCCTCGATTTTGCCAACGTCACGAGCACCATGGGGCGGTCCACTGTCGACTTCAATCAGGGCAACATCAAGTCGGTCAACGTCGTTCAGGCCGGCGGGCGCACGCGGGTAGTGCTCAACCTGAAGCAGCATGTGGCCTACAAGACGCAGCTGCAAGGCAAGTCGTTGCTGGTCATGCTCGACCCGGTGGTCGGCGCCGCGCCGGCGACGACGGCGCAGATGTTTGCTGAGAATCAGAACCGCGACGCGATGCCCTTGCGCGACATTGATTTCCGCCGTGGTGAAGAAGCTGCGGGGCGTATTGTCGTGGGATTGCCCAACGACCACGTGGGTGTCGACATTCGTCAGCAAGGGCGCACACTGGTTGTCGAATTCATGAAGTCGACGCTGCCCGAAGGCTTGCGCCGCAAACTGGACGTGGCTGATTTTGGCACGCCGGTCAAGTCGGTCACGGCGTTTCAGAGTGGTGACCGCGTGCGTGTCGTCATCGAGCCGCAGGGCCAATGGGTTCATTCGGCTTATCAGAGCGATGCGCAGTTCGTCGTCGAGGTCCGGCCCGTCAAAGTCGATTCGACCAAGCTGACGCAGGGCCCGGGCTACACCGGCCAGAAGCTGTCGCTGAACTTCCAGAACATCGAAGTGCGCTCGCTGTTGCAGGTCATTGCTGACTTCACCAACTTCAACGTCATCACCTCGGACTCGGTCAACGGCGCCATTACCCTGCGCTTGCAGGACGTGCCGTGGGATCAGGCTCTGGACATCATCTTGCAGTCCAAGGGCTTGGGAATGCGCAAGACCGGCAATGTTCTGTGGATCGCACCGAAAGATGAGATCAACGCCAAGGAAAAACTTGACCTGGAGTCGGCCGCGGCGCTGCAAAGCCTGGAGCCGCTGCGCACACAGTCGTTTCAAATGAATTACACGAAGGCGGCTGAAGTCGCCGCGCAACTGACAGCTACCGGCAGTGGTGGTTCGGTTGGCGCCTCGTCGCGTCTGCTCAGCCCGCGCGGCAGCGTCATTTCAGAGGCGCGGACCAACCAGCTGTTTGTCACCGATACGGCGGCCAAGCTGGAACAGGTGCAGCAACTGATTGCCAAACTCGACATTCCGGTGCGCCAGGTGATGATCGAAGCGCGCATCGTTGAAGCGTCGGACACCTTCGGCAAGTCGCTGGGCGTGCGCCTGGGCGGCGGGGCCGGTAATCCGGACGGTGGCACCGGTGGTATATCGGTGGGTTCGAGCTACGCCGACGGCTCCGCCGGGACCACGTCTAACAGCTTTGTCAACTTCCCGGCGGCCGGTGGCGCCAGCGTTGCCTTCTCGATTTTCAACGCCGCAGCCAGCCGGTTCCTGAATCTGGAAATCTCGGCGCTGGAGGCCGATGGCAAGGGCAAGGTTATTTCCAGCCCGCGGGTGATTACCGCCGACCAGATCAAGGCGTTGATCGAGCAAGGCACGGAGTTTCCGTACCAGGTGGCCTCGTCCAGTGGCGCGACGTCGATCGCCTTTCGCAAGGCCAGTCTGAAGCTGGAAGTAACACCGCAGATCACGCCGGAAGGTGGCATCATCCTCGAACTCGACGTCAACAAGGACACTCGCGGTATCAACACCACGGCGGGTTACGCCATTGACACCAAGCACATCAAGACGCAGGTGCTGGTTGAGAACGGCGGCACGGTGGTGGTCGGCGGCATCTTCACCGAAGACCAGGTTGACACCGTCGACAAAGTGCCGCTGCTGGGTGACTTGCCCGGTGTTGGCAATTTGTTCAAACGCAGTGCGCGATCGTCGGAAAAACGTGAAATGCTGGTGTTCATCACGCCCAAGGTGTTGGCGGACAAATTGGCTCGGTGATGTGCGTTTCCGGGTTGGCCGCTTCGCTCACGTGTAGTTCAAATTGACCATCAGTTTGATCGGTTTGCCCGGCTCGGGCAAATCCACCGTGGGCCGTCAGCTAGCCCGCCGGTTGCAGGTGCCATTTCTGGATTCGGATCGTCTCATCGAACAGCGCCTGGGCTGTTCGATCCGCGAGTTTTTCGAGCGCGAGGGTGAAGCGCGATTTCGCGACATTGAAGCCGACGTCATCGACGCACTGACGCAACAGGCCGAGGGCGTCATATCAACGGGTGGCGGCGCCGTTCTGCGACCCGAGAATCGGCAGCACCTGCACGCTCGTACCCGTGTTGTCTACTTGAACTCGTCTCCAGACGAGTTGTTTCGCCGGCTGCGTCACGACAAAAACCGGCCGCTGTTGCAGGTGGCCGACCCATTGGGTCGATTGCGTGACCTGCACTTTCAGCGCCACCCCTTGTATCTGGAGACGGCACATTGCAGTGTCGACACGGGGCGGCCGTCGGTCGGCAAGCTGGTCAACTTGATTCTGTCGCGGTTGGGACTGGCTGGCGGCGCGGTGCAAGCCGATGGCGCGCCGCAAAAGCCCCTAAACTCGACGGCATGACCTCTTCAGACCTGCAAACCGTCGCCATTTCGCTGGGCGAGCGCAGTTACACGATTGCCATTCGCGGCTCGCTGTTCGATAACCCGCTGAGTTACGCCCAGTTGCCCGCCGCTGCCACGGCGGTTATCGTCACCAACACCACGGTTGGGCCCTTGTACGCCGAGCGGCTTGAAAAGGCCCTGTCGGCCCAATACCGCAAGGTGTACACCGTTGCCCTGCCGGACGGCGAGGCGTACAAGACTTGGGACAGCCTGAATCTGATCTTCGACACCTTGTTGCGTCATGGGTGCGACCGCAAAACGGTTCTATTTGCACTGGGCGGTGGGGTTGTCGGAGACATGACCGGTTTCGCGGCGGCCTGCTACATGCGTGGCGTGCCGTTTGTCCAGGTGCCGACGACCTTGCTGGCGCAGGTGGACTCGTCGGTCGGCGGCAAAACCGCTATCAATCACCCCTTGGGCAAGAACATGATCGGCGCCTTTTACCAGCCACTCAAGGTGGTATGCGACCTCGACACGCTGAAAACCTTGCCCACGCGCGAACTCAGCGCGGGTCTGGCCGAGGTCATCAAATACGGCCCGATTGCCGACATGGACTTTCTGGCCTGGCTGGAGGCACATCTGGACGCCGTGTTGGCGCGCGAGCCGGTGGCGCTGGCGCACGTGGTGCGCCGTTGTTGCGAGATCAAGGCGTCGGTGGTGGCGCAGGATGAGCGTGAAGCGGGCTTGCGGGCGATTCTCAATTTTGGCCACACCTTTGGTCACGCCATCGAGGCCGGTCTGGGGTACGGCGTCTGGTTGCACGGACAGGCGGTGGCTTGCGGTATGGTGCTGGCGGCGAGTTTGTCGCAGCGGCTGGGTTTGGTTGACGCGTTTTTTGTGCACCGCCTGACCACGCTCATTGCCAAGGCCGGTCTGCCGGTGCGCGCGCCGCTGCTCGACCCCGTCGACCACGCTGGCCGCTTTCTTGAATTAATGCGTCTGGACAAAAAGTCCGAGGCGGGCGACATCCGGTTCGTGCTGATTGATCAGCCTGGCCACGCCGTGGTGCGTGCGTGCCCGGACGATTTGGTGCGCCAGGTGATTGACCATGGCAGCAACCGATAGCTATTAATAATATAGCTGATAGTGATTGTTAAATATGGGCTAGAGGCCAATTTGTCTATTAATTTTGGGGTGGCTGACTACGCCTGCCGGGCCGATCAGTCGCGCGGCCGTCGGCGCCCGCAATCGCCGGCGCCGACGCGCACCGAGTACCAGCGCGACCGCGACCGCATCGTCCACAGCACGGCGTTTCGTCGCCTGGTCTACAAGACCCAGGTCTTTCTGAACCACGAGGGCGACCTGTTTCGCACACGCCTGACGCATTCGCTGGAAGTGGCGCAGCTGGGGCGCTCGATCGCCCGCACCCTGCGGCTGGACGAAGACCTGGTCGAGGCGATTGCCCTGGCGCATGACTTGGGGCACACGCCGTTTGGTCATGCTGGCCAGGACGCGCTCAACGACTGCATGGCCGATTTTGGCGGCTTTGAGCACAACCTGCAAAGCTTGCGTGTGGTCGATTGCCTGGAACACCGCTACCCGGATTTCGATGGCTTGAACCTAACCTTCGAGACGCGCGAGGGGATATTGAAGCACTGTTCGCGTCGTCATGCGCAGCAGCTGGAGGCTGTCGAGCCGGGTGGCGTGGCCCGACGTTTTCTCGATGGCGGACAAGCGAGTCTGGAAGCCCAGTTGTGCAATCTGGCCGACGAAATTGCCTACAACGCCCACGATGTTGACGACGGGGTGCGCTCCGGCTTGATCACGCAGCAGCAATTGGCGCAAGTGCCGCTGTTCAACGACTTTCAGCAACAGGCGCTGGCGCACTATCCGCAGTTGTGTGACGCCAGCCAAGCGCGCCGGCTCTTGCACGAGACGATTCGCCGCATGCTCAGCGCGCAGGTGTACGACGTGATCGACGCAACCCGCGCCGCGCTGGCGCAAGCGTGTCCGGTGGACGTCGACGCGGTCCGTCGCATGCCGGCGCTGGTGCAATTCGGCGCGGTGATGCAGCAGCAGTCGCAGGCGCTCAAGACTTTCTTGCTGCACCAGTTGTATCGGCATCCGCAGGTACTGCAAACCAACGATCAAGCGCGCCAGGTGGTGCGCGATCTCTTTGCCGCCTATCGCAGCACACCGTACGAGCTGCCCGAGAGCTTTTCAGTCCGGCTTGTCCAAGCAGATGGCGACGCCACTGAAGGGGCGCGCGTCGTGGCTGACTACATCGCTGGCATGACCGATCGCTTCGCCCTGCGCGAGCACGAGCGTCTTACCGGGCGGCGTTTGCTGTGTTGACACATGGGCTGTGCCGGCGAGTTGAACCGATCGTCGTGGCATGATCGACAGATGACCAAGAAGCCTGCTGCCCCCTCTGCTGCCCGTCCCGCCGATTCCTGCGCCAACCCGTTGTCGGACGCGTTGCGACCGGGGCAGTCGGTCGAGCTACTCAAGGAGCTGCACATCCTGACGCGCGACGGCCGGCTCAACCAGGACTCACGGCGCAAGCTCAAGCAGGTCGATCATCTCTATCAGTTCATCGAGAAATTGTTGCTTGAGCTGGCCGACCAGCCCGACATCACCCTGGCCGACCACGGTGCCGGCAAGTCGTATCTGGGCTTTATCTTGTACGACCTGTTCTTCAAGTCGCATGGCTCGGGGCACATTTACGGCATCGAGACGCGCCCCGAACTCGTGCAGCGCTCGGTGGCGTTGGCGCAGCGGCTGGGCTTTGCACGAATGCACTTTTTGAATCTGACGGTGGCGCAATCGGCGCAGTCGGAGCAATTGCCGCAGCGCATCGACGTGGTCACTGCCTTGCACGCCTGCGACACCGCCACCGACGATGCTATCGCTTTCGCGTTGCAGAAGAAGGCCCGTTTTATCGTTCTGGTGCCGTGTTGCCAGGCGGAAATTGCCCGGCTACTGAATCAGCATAAGGCGTTGTCACTAAGCCGCACGCCGCTTTCAGAATTGTGGCGTCATCCGCTGCATACGCGAGAGTTGGGGAGCCAGATTACCAACGTACTGCGCTGCCTGTACCTGGAAGCTTGCGGCTACCAGGTAACGGTCACCGAGCTGGTCGGCTGGGAGCACAGCATGAAGAACGAGCTGATCATTGCCCGCCATACGGGCCAGAAAAAACGCTCTGCCGGGGAACGTTTGCACGCCTTGCTGGTCGAATTCGGACTGACGCAATTGCTGCACACGCGCTTTACCTGGCTGACCGACAATGCCGTCGAGACGGTGGCAGGCAACTCTCAGTAATCTTGAAGCAGACCCATGGAGAAGATGATGAAACGATTGATACAAGTGGCTTCGACCGTGACTATGGCGTTGGTATTGGGCGCCTGCGCCAGCAGCAGCCCCGATGTGATTCAGCGCGGTGACGCGCAGCGGCTGTCGCGGGTCGAAGACGGTGTCGTGCTGTCGGTGCGCGCGGTCACCGTCGACGGCAGTCAAAGCGGCGTTGGCGCGGCCGTCGGCGGTGTCACCGGCGCGGTGGCGGGCGCTTCGCGCGGCGGCTCCAGCGCTGAAAGCAACGTCATTGGCCTGCTGGTGGGTGTGGCCGGCGCCGCCGCCGGCAATACCATCGAGCGCATGGCCACACGCGAAGACGCCGTCGAACTGCTGATCCAGCTCAAAGGCGGCGAGCGCCGCGCCGTCGTCCAGGGGAAAGGCACCGAGGTGCTGGTGCCTGGCGACGCCGTGATTTTGGTCACCACGGGTGGCAAGGTCCGCGTTACCAAAGCGCCCAAATAATTGGGGTCAGATTCCAATTAACTCGCTTGCTCCATGGCCCGACTGCCGCGCCTGACGCTTGCCGGGTATCCGCATCACGTCATATTGCGCGGCAACAACCGCCAGGCGATCTTTGCCAGCGCGGCGGACTATTGTCACCTGCTCGACCTGCTTGAAGATGCGGCGCGGCAGTTTGCGGTGCAAATTCACGCCTACGTGCTGATGACCAATCACCTGCACTTGCTGCTCACGCCGGCAACTGCCGACGGTTTGCCGAAGATGATGCAGGCGCTGGGCCGCAGTTATGTGCGCTATTTCAACCGCGTCCAGCAGCGCAGCGGCACACTTTGGGAAGGGCGCTACAAGTCGACGTTGATCGAGTCGGATCGCTATTTGTTGGCGTGCATGGCTTATATCGACCTCAATCCGGTGCGCGCCGGGTTGGTGGCGCGCGCGCAAGATTACCCGTGGTCAAGTCACATGCACTATTTGGGCTTGCGCAACGACAAACTGGTGACGCCGCACGCCTTGTACTGGGAGCTGGGCAACACGCCGTTTGCCCGTGAGGCGGCCTATGCCGAACTGGTGCAAGCCGGCCTCAGTGCCGGACAACAGGCCGCACTGACCGACGCTACGCTGCGGGGCTGGGCGCTGCCCGGTCCGGATTTTGTCGCCGATCTGCAAAAACGTACCCAACGGCGGATTGTCAAGTCGCACGCCGGGCGACCATTTTCTCCAAAAAAATCTCAATAAAATCGCAGAAAAACCATTGGTAAGTATATATTTATTGCTATTAAATTGATGTGTCCCTAATTAATTTTAAAAATTAAAATTTGGAAATTAATTGGAATCTGACCCCAATTAATTTTCTTGGTAAGCGTGTTGCAGTGCGGTAAAGTCGCGCCATTGCTATTTTTTACAGGAGCGCCCATGACGACGGCTGCCGAGATCTCGCATCTCCAGAACCACGGTTTGTATTCTTCTGCCAACGAGCACGACGCGTGCGGCGTGGGTTTTGTCGCCCACATCAAGGGCGTCAAGTCACACGACATCGTCAGCAATGCGCTGCAGATTCTGCAAAACCTCGACCACCGTGGTGCGGTGGGGGCCGACAAGCTCATGGGCGACGGCGCCGGTATCCTGATCCAGTTGCCCGACGCGCTGTACCGCGAAGAAATGGCCGCCCAGGGCGTCACGCTGCCGCCGCCCGGCGAGTACGGCGTGGGCATGATTTTTTTGCCCAAGGAAAACGCCAGCCGCCAGGCGTGCGAACAAGAGCTTGAGCGCGCG
>JBBIGT010000063.1:0-12633 GCA_037447395.1 Comamonadaceae bacterium
AACCCACCCGCAGCGACGCGGCGCTGGAAGCGGCTTTCGCGCAAGTGCTGCTGGAACATCCGCGCCGCGCAGGTGATCCAGTCATTCGCCTGGCCAAAGAAGGCGAATCGTTCGAGTTCTGAACTGTGCAGAAAATTTTGCCCGGCCAGACGCACGCGTTGTACAGCGTCGCGCAGACGCGGCAAATCGAGGCGCTGGCGGCGCAACGGCTGCCACCCCATGCGCTGATGCAGCGCGCCGGGCTGGCGCTTGCCAAGTTGGCGTTAGCGGTCGCACCTCATGCGCAACGCATCTGGCTGGCTTGCGGGCCGGGCAACAACGGCGGCGACGGGCTCGAAGCGGCCGTGCACCTGCAACGCTGGGGCAAACACCCCCTCGTCAGCTGGTTGGGCCAGCCCGGGCGAGCCCCGGTGGACGCCTTGCAGGCCTATCAACGGCTCAGGCAACAGGGCATCTCGCTGGAAGAAGAGGCGCCAACGGATGTCGATTTGTGCATCGACGCGATGCTGGGCATTGGAGCGCAAACGCGCGAGCCGACCGGCCGTTTGGCGCGCTGGATGGCGCACATCAACGCCAGCGCTGCCACGGTGTTGTCGGTCGACGTGCCCAGCGGCTTGAGCGCCGACACGGGGCGCGCGTCGACGCTGCACGTTCAGGCCGATCACACGCTGGCCCTGCTGACCCTCAAGCCCGGCCTGTTCATGGGCCAGGGACGCGACGCCGCGTCAACGGTCTGGTTCGACGCGCTTGACGTCGAAGTTGGCGACGACCTCGCGCTGCAACCGGTCGCCCAACTGCCGCTGCCCCCCACGGCGAGACACCGACCGCATGCGTCGCACAAAGGCAGCTTTGGCGACGTGGCCGTCGTCGGCGGTGCCGCGGGCTTGGTTGGTGCCGCGCTACTGGCAGCCCGCGCGGCATTGAACGCCGGCGCCGGGCGTGTTTTCGTGGCACTGCTCGACGGCGCTTCGCCAAGCGTCGACAGCACACGTCCGGAACTGATGTTCCGCCGTCTCGAGGCACTCGACCTGTCCGGCAAGGTGACGGTTTTTGGCTGCGGCGCGGGAACCCTGACCCGCCCGCTGATTGAGCAGGTACTGTCGGCAACAGCCCCCGTTGTCATTGATGCCGATGCTCTTAATTCAATTGCAATGAGCGTGGACATGCAGACGACTCTGACGCATCGCGCCGCGCGCGGGGCGGCGACTGTCCTGACACCCCACCCGCTGGAAGCCGCGCGGCTGCTGCATTGCACCGCGGCCGACGTGCAGACCGACCGCCTGGCGGCTGCGCGAACCCTGTGCGAGCGTTTTGCCTGCACGATCGTGCTCAAAGGCTCAGGCACCGTCATTGCCGCACCAGGTCAGACCACTGTGATCAATCCGACCGGCTGCGCGGCGCTGGCCAGCGCCGGCACCGGCGACGTGCTAGCCGGCATGATCGGCGCTGGGCTGGCGCAGTCGGACAGCGCCTTTCAGGCCAGTTGCCGGGCGGTTTACCGGCACGGCGCGATCGCCGACGCCTGGCCCGCCGGCAAGCCATTGACGGCTGGCCTGCTGGCCGACACGATTAATTAACCGCGCCCAACAAAAGGCATGTTGGTGGCCATCACCGTGTGAAACAGCACGTTGGCCTGGAGTGGCAAATTGGCCATGTACAAGACCGACTCGCCGACGATGGCCACATCCATCAGCGGCTCCACCGCGACTTCGCCGTTGGCTTGCAACACGCCGGCGGCCATGCGCTGGGTCATGTCGGTAGCGGCATTGCCAATGTCGATCTGGCCAACGGCAATATCGTACTTGCGCCCGTCGAGCGACGCCGCTTTGGTCAGCCCAGTTACTGCGTGTTTGGTGGCGGTGTAAGCCATCGAGTTCGGTCGTGGCGCGCTGGCCGAAATAGACCCGTTGTTGATGATGCGCCCGCCGCGCGGGTGTTGCGCTTTCATCACCCTGAAGGCTTGGCGCAGACACAGAAACATACCGGTCAGGTTGACGTCGACCACGCTTTGCCACTGCGCCACGGTCAGATCTTCCAGGGGCACGGCCGGTGCCCCAACGCCGGCGTTGTTGAATAACACATCGACGCGCCCGAATCGCCGCTGCACAGCGTCAAACAGCGCCACGACCGACGCCTCTTGTGTCACGTCGGTCGGCACCACCAACGTTTGGGCAGGCGCATTGACCAGAGCAGCGACATCACGCAACGGCTGTTCGCGCCGGCCAGCCAGGGCGACGCCATAGCCGGCCCGCATCAACGCCAGTGCCACCGCCCGTCCAATGCCGCTGCCAGCGCCGGTCACAACGGCAATTTTGGCGCTCTTTTGCATGGCTAAAACCTTTCTATGAAACGGCTTCAGGGTCAACGCGAGCGACGCTTGGACTTGCGGCCGGTGTCCTTGCTCCTGGCCACCGTCGGTCGCGGCGTCGCGCTTGTTTTGCGGGGAGCGGAGCGCGCTGATTGGGTCTGCCGCTGGCCACGGCCGCGACGATCCAAACCGGCGAACGCATCGTCACGCTCCAGGCCATCAACGCCACCAGCGAATCCGCTGCGCGCTGCTGATGAACCATTGACGGGTTCATCGTTGACCAAGCGGAAGTCGATACGACGTCCATCCAGATCGACCCGGCTGACCTGCACCCGCAACCGGCTGCCCAAGGCGTAGCGCAGCCCGGTGCGCTCGCCGCGCAACTCTTGCCGTGCTTCGTCAAAGCGGAAGTACTCGCCGCCCAATTCGGTAATGTGGATGAGCCCTTCGACGTACATGGCGTCGAGCGTGACGAACAAGCCAAAACTGGTCACCGAGCTGACGACGCCGGCGAATTCTTCGCCCAAATGCTCACGCATGTACTTGCATTTCAGCCAGGCTTCGACGTCGCGGCTGGCCTCGTCGGCACGGCGCTCGTTGGCACTGCAATGCAAGCCGGCGGCCTGCCAGCCCTGCATTTCGGCCGTCAACCTGCGCGGCTTGGCCTCGGGCGCGCCAACGCGCGACGCCAGGTTTTTCTCCAACCGCTTGGCCAACTTGGCGTGCGCCTCGCCGGGAATCGGTAGCGTCGGCAAATGGTATTTGGACTTCGCCAGGATGGCTTTGATGACCCGGTGCACCAACAAATCCGGGTAGCGGCGAATCGGACTGGTGAAATGGGTGTAGGCGTCAAAGGCCAGACCAAAATGGCCGCTGTTGATCGGCGTGTAAATAGCCTGCTGCATTGACCTGAGCAGCATCGCGTGGATTTGTGCCGCGTCAGGTCGATCTTTGGTGGCGTCGGCGATGGCCTGAAACTCAGCCGGAGCGGGGTCATCACTGAGAGTCATGGCAACGCCCACCGCCTTGAGGTAATTGCGCAGCACCTCTTTTTTTTCGGGCGTCGGCCCCTCGTGCACACGGTACAGGCCTGCGTGCTTGCTCTGGGCAATGAAATCGGCGCTGCAGACGTTGGCCGCCAACATAGCCTCCTCGATCAGCCGATGCGCGTCGTTGCGCATACGCGGCACGATCTTGTCGATGTGCCCCGCCTCATCGCAAACAATTTGTGTTTCAACGGTCTCAAAATCGACGGCACCGCGACGCTGACGCGCTTTCAACAAGGCCTGATACACCGCGTGCAAATGAATCAGATCGTCGACCCGGTCGGCACGTCGCAGCGCCTGCGGGCCACGGGAATTGACCAAAATCTCCGCCACCTCGGTGTACGTGAAGCGGGCGTGACTGAACATCACCGCCGGGTAGAACTGATAAGCCGAGACCTCACCGTCCTCTGTGACGACCATGTCGCAAACCATGCACAGGCGCTCGACCTGCGGGTTGAGCGAGCACAGGCCGTTGGATAGCTTCTCGGGCAGCATCGGGATGACCCGTCGCGGAAAGTAGACGCTCGTGGCGCGGTCGTACGCATCAATGTCGATGGCGGACCCGTTTTCCACGTAATGGCTGACGTCAGCAATGGCCACCAGCAGGCGCCAACCGGGCGTTGCCGCGCGACCCTTGCTAATGCGCATCGGTTCGCAATACACCGCATCGTCGAAATCGCGCGCGTCTTCACCGTCGATCGTCACCAGGGGCACGTCGGTCAGGTCAACCCGCGCCACCTTATCGCGCGGCAAAACGGTATCTGACAAGGCGCGCGCCTGGGCCATGCAGGCCTGCGAAAACTCATGCGGAACACTAAACTTGCGCACAGCGATTTCGATCTCCATGCCCGGGTCATCAATGTCGCCGAGCACTTCTTTGATACGCCCCACCGGTTGACCGAACAGCGCCGGCGGCTCGGTCAGCTCAACCACAACCACTTGTCCAGCCTGCGCCAAGCCGGTCGCCGCTTTGGGAATCATCACGTCCTGGCCATAACGCTTGTCCTCTGGCGCGACGATCCAGATGCCGCTCTCACACAACAGTCGACCGATGATGAGCTGGCTACCTCGCTCGACGATTTCAATCACCCGCCCCTCAGGTCGACCCTTGCGGTCGCTACGCACGATTCGCGCTTTGACCCGGTCCTTGTGCAATACCGCGCGCATCTCGTTGGGCGGCAGATAAATATCGGCTTGACCGTCGTCACGGATGACAAAACCGTGTCCGTCGCGGTGCCCCTGCACGACGCCCTCAACTTCTTCCAGCAAAATGCTGGTTTGCTTACTATTTTTGATACAATGCCCTTCTTTCCTGAAATGCCCAGGTGGCGGAATTGGTAGACGCACTAGTTTCAGGTACTAGCGAGTAACTTCGTGGAGGTTCGAGTCCTCTCCTGGGCACCAATGTTAATGAGTTTCCAACGCTTTCTGACGCTGTAAGTCAGGTTAAAAGCCGCTGTCAAACCAGCGGCTTTTTTGTGTCTGGGGCGCAACGCGGCCGCAGGGCAAGCCATCGGCACAATCAATACGGCTGCGCCAGCAAATCGTGGCCACGCGTGCCGACGATCCGCGCCTTGGTAAATTCACCGACTTTGAGTGTCTTGCTGATTTTTTCTGGTGGCAGCAACTCGACTACGCCGTCGATCTCTGGGGCGTCGGCAAACGACCGGCCCCGGCCACCCTTCTTACCCAAACCCGGCGCCGAGTCGACTAGAATTTGCATCGTCGCACCGACCCGACGTGCCAATTTCGCAGCGGAAATCGATTCCGCGACGGCCATGAACCGTGCGCGTCGCTCTTCACGCAGGTCGGTCGGCAACATCCCCGGCAACGCGTTGGCCGCAGCGCCCCCCACCGGACTGTAGGCAAAGCAACCAGCGCGGTCGATCTGCGCCGCCTGCATGAACTCCAGCAAATGGGCAAATTCGTCTTCGGTTTCGCCGGGAAAACCGGCAATGAAAGTGCTGCGAATCACCAGTTCTGGGCAAGCGGCACGCCAACGCTCGATGCGCTCAAGATTTTTCTCGCCGCTGGCGGGCCGCTTCATGCGCTTGAGCACATCGGGATGACTGTGTTGGAAAGGTACATCGAGATACGGCAATACCAAGCCAGAAGCCATCAACGGCAAGATCGCGTCGACGCTGGGATACGGATAAACATAGTGCAGCCGGACCCAGGCGCCAAAGCCTTGCGCCAGTTCGCCCAGCGCCTGCGCCAGTTCGGCCAAACGGGTCTTGACGGGGCGACCTTCCCAAAACCCGGTGCGGTACTGCACGTCGACCCCGTAGGCCGAGGTGTCCTGGCTGACCACCAGCAATTCTTTAACACCGCCTTCAAAGAGTGCCCGTGCCTCCAACAGCAGCTCGCCGATCGGACGCGACACCAGATCACCACGCAGCGACGGGATGATGCAAAAGGTGCAGCGGTGGTTGCAGCCTTCGCTGATCTTCAGGTAGGCATAGTGACGTGGTGTCAATTTGATACCGGCAACACCAAAAGCATTGGGTACCAGGTCGATGAACGGATCGTGCGGCTTGGGCAAGTTGGCGTGCACCGCGTCCATGACCTCTTGCGTGGCGTGCGGGCCAGTCACCGCCAGCACACTCGGATGTATCTCGCGCACCAGGCTACCACTGCTGGCGCCGGGCTGGGCGCCCAAACAACCGGTAACGATCACTTTGCCGTTTTCGGCCAACGCCTCACCAATGGTGTCCAGGCTCTCTTTGACCGCGTCGTCGATAAAACCGCAGGTGTTGACGATGACCAAATCGGCACCCTGAAACGTCTTGACGGTTTGGTAGCCTTCAGCGCTGAGTTGCGTCAGGATCAACTCCGAGTCCGTCAACGCCTTGGGGCACCCCAAGCTGACAAACCCAATTTTTGGCGTACTCGCCGCAGTCAAACTTTCTGTATGCATGCGTCAGACGGGATGATTAAGCGTTGTTTTTAAAACCAAAAGCACCCAGCATTTGATCAGTCTGCCGCTGCATCTGCTCAAGCATGGCTTTGGACTGGTCCAGGCTACCACCCATCATCGCCTGGAGCACCGGAGACTGCAGGGCCGAGAACTGCTTCCACATCTCGGGCGTCAAGCCTCTGGATTGTTCAGCCAAGCGAGTTTGCACGTCCATCAGCGACTGGATATTTTTTTCAAGATAACCGCCCAAAAAACCTTGCATGGCGTGACCGTAGAAACGGATCAGACTCTCAAGCACCGACGCCGAAAACATCGGTGTGCCGTTGGCCTCTTCTTCGAGGATGATTTGCAACAAGATGCTGCGCGTGATGTCTTCGCCGGTCTTGACGTCGCGCACTTCAAAGTGTTCGTGCTTCATCACCAGGGTCTTGACTTCCGACAGGGTGATGTAGCTCGACGTCTGCGTGTCGTACAAACGCCGGTTGGGGTATTTTTTGATGATGCGCTGGCGATTGGACGTCGATTCTGCGGATGCACTTTTCATAATTCGCTCTCTGGCTTCGCAAGCGGCTGGCACGAAAATCAATTGCCGCCCAACTTCAAGGGCATTGTTGCACTACTTGCAACCGCGGCTACGCCCGCGCAGACCGACAGGGTGACACCAGCAAAAATGGTCAAAGGAAATATACAAGGTCTCTGCGATCTGAACGACATGATTTTCAGAGAGACCTGGTAGGCGCGATTGGACTCGAACCAACGACCCCCACCATGTCAAGGTGGTGCTCTAACCAGCTGAGCTACGCGCCTGAGGCTTTCAGGAAAGCGTGAAGTATAGCGGCAATAAGACGCCCTTTCGCCCGGCTCACAACAAAAAACTCGAACGGCCCCATGGATAATTTACGTTTACGTTAACGTCAACTCGCTAGGAGACTTCTATGGATATCGCAGGCAAAGTATTTATCGTCACCGGCGGCGCGTCCGGCCTTGGCGAAGGCACCGCGCGCCTACTGACCAGCAAAGGCGGGCTGGTCGTCATTGCCGACATGCAAACCGAAAAGGGCGAGGCCGTTGCCAAGGACATCGGCGGTCACTTCGTCCAATGCGACGTCAGCGCCGAGGGCGATGCGCAGCGGGTCGTCGACCGCGCCACGGCCCTGGGCAAGTTGATGGGTCTGGTGAATTGTGCTGGCATTGCCCCGGCTGAGAAGACCGTCGGCAAGAACGGCCCGCATGCGCTGGGTGTTTTCAGTAAGTGCATCACCATCAATCTAATCGGCAGCTTCAACATGATCCGGCTGGGCGCTCAGGCCATGAGTCAGAACGACCCCGAGGCCACAGGTGAGCGTGGCGTGCTGATTTCGACCGCTTCGGTGGCCGCGTACGACGGTCAGATCGGCCAAGCCGCGTACAGTGCGTCCAAAGGCGGCATCGTTGGCATGACCCTGCCGATCGCCCGTGACCTGGCACGCAACGGCATCCGCAATATGGCCATTGCGCCAGGTATTTTTGGTACACCCATGCTGTTTGGCTTTCCCAAGGAGGTGCAGGACGCGCTAGCGGCCGGCGTCCCGTTCCCGTCGCGGCTGGGCACTCCGCTGGACTACGCCAAGCTGGCCGTGCACATTTTCGAGAACGACATGCTCAACGGCGAAGTGATTCGTCTGGACGGCGCGATTCGTCTGGCCCCGCGCTGACGGCGCGCGGCGCGCGGCGCGCCGGGGCGACTTTCTACAATCCGCCCATGGCGATCCCCCACACCTTTGTTCAGGAGCTTCTGGCGCGCGCCGACGTGGTCGACATCGTCGGTCGCTACGTCAAGCTGAAAAAAGGTGGCGCCAATTTCATGGGTTTGTGTCCCTTCCACAACGAAAAATCGCCGTCTTTTTCGGTCAGCCCGACCAAGCAGTTCTACCACTGCTTTGGTTGCGGCAAGAGCGGTGACGCCATCAATTTCCTGATGGAGCACAGCGGCATGAGCTTTGTTGAAGCGGTGCAGGACCTGGCGCAGCAATTTGGCATGGACGTGCCTCAGGACGACGCCAGTCCCCAGGAGCGCGCCCGCGCCGCCCAGCAAAAAGAACTTCGCCATACCCTGTGCAGCGTTCTCGAGAAAGCCAGCCAGGTCTACCGCAAGCACCTGAAAAATTCGCCCAAGGCGATTGCCTACTTGCAAGGTCGCGGGGTGTCGGGTCTGGTAGCCAAACAGTTTGGTCTGGGCTACGCACCGGAAGGCTGGCGCTCGCTGGCCAGCGCTTTGCCTGATTACAACGACCCACTGCTGGTCGAGAGCGGCTTGGTCATTGCCGGGGACGATGACGACAAGGACAAGCGCTATGACCGGTTTCGCGACCGCATCATGTTCCCGATCCGCAACGTCAAGGGCGAGTACATCGGTTTTGGCGGCCGCGTTTTGGGCGACGACAAGCCCAAGTACCTGAACTCACCGGAAACACCGGTCTTCAATAAGGGCCACGAACTCTACGGCCTATTCGAAGGCCGCGCGGCGATCCACGAGCACGGCTACGCGCTGGTCACCGAAGGCTACATGGACGTGGTAGCCCTGGCGCAATTGGGTTTCCCCAACGCCGTGGCGACGCTGGGAACCGCCTGCACGGCGGACCATGTTCGCAAGCTGTTTCGCTTTACCGACGCTGTGACCTTCAGCTTCGATGGCGACGCAGCCGGGCGCCGGGCGGCGCGCAAGGCGCTTGACGCCGCGCTGCCGCTGGCCAGCGACGAGCGCAGCGTCCGGTTTTTGTTTTTGCCACCCGAGCATGACCCAGACAGTTTCATCCGCGCCCACGGCAAAGACGCGTTTGCCCGCTTTGTGACCGAAGCAACACCCTTGAGTCAGTTCCTCATCGACAGCGCGCGCGATGGCTGCGATATGCAAGCCGCCGAAGGCCGGGCGCATCTGGCCAGCAAGGCCAAGCCGCTATGGGACTTGCTGCCGCCAGGGGCGCTGAAGCAGCAGCTACTGACCAGCATCGCCGAGCATGTTCAGTTGTCCAGCCGGGAACTGCTCGATGTCTGGAAGATACGGCAGAAAAAAACTTTTCAGCAAACTGATTCAAGCTACTATAATAATAGCTATGAGTCCACAAAAAATAATGGCGGCAGCACAAAAAAGCAAGTAAACCGCGGGCCATCGCCCGGCGTATCCGGGAGCATGCTGCCGGCCAGTCGGGCCGACCACGCCGCGCGCATTCTGCTCGGCAACGTGGCAGCAATGGGCGACCTGACCGACGAGGACCGTACCTTGCTGTGTCAGTTGAGCGCACCGCATGGGCCACTCTTTAGTTGGCTGGAGGCTCAGTTTCACGAGCACGGCGGACAACCCTGGGTGGCCCTGCGCGCCGGTTTGCAAGGCCACGACAGCGAAGCCTACGCCACCCGGCTGATGGCAGACTGGTTATTGGCTGACGTTGACGCGTCATCTGAGGCGTCACACGAGTTGCGTCATTTGCTCAACCGCCTGTTGATCGAGCAACTCAAGCAGGACGAGACCGAAGCCATCGAAGCCGCCAAAAGTGACCCCGACGCCTTACAGCGCTACCGTGAATTGCAGGCCAGGCGGCTGTTGCTCGAAACGCTGCCTTGAACACCCGCAACGCTCGCCCGCCGTCCGATCACTGGTGCGCCACCGCGACTTGGCCGGTCGCCAAGTGAAAACACATTAAAATGGCAGGCTCCGCGACAAAGCCGACCCAATTGGGTTGCGCATGTTGTCGCCCCTCGCCGCCAGACGCGCGGCATTTTTTAGACTCTCTTTTATGAAAATCGCTCAAGAAATCCGCGCCGGCAACGTCATCATGCACGGCAAAGACCCCATGGTCGTCCTGAAGACCGAATACAGCCGTGGCGGCCGCAACTCGGCCACGGTGCGCATGAAGCTCAAAAGCCTGATCGCCAACTTCAATACCGAAGTGGTCTTCAAGGCCGACGACAAGATCGACCAGGTCATTCTGGACAAGAAGGACTGCACCTACTCCTATTTTGCCGACCCGATGTACGTCTGCATGGATGAGGAATACAACCAGTACGAAGTCGAAGCCGAAAACATGGGCGACGCGCTCAATTACCTCGACGACGGCATGCCCGTTGAAGTGGTTTTTTACGAAGGCAAGGCGATCTCGGTTGAATTGCCAACCAGCGTCGTCCGCGAAATTACCTGGACCGAACCAGCCGTCAAGGGCGACACCTCGGGCAAGGTGCTCAAACCGGCGAAGATTGCCACCGGTTTTGAAATTGGTGTGCCGATTTTCGTCGCGCAGGGTGACAAGGTTGAAATCGACACCCGCACCGGCGAATACCGCAAACGCGTCTAATCCAGCCTTGCAGCCATGCGGCTGCCAGCAAACAGGGCTTCACAGGTTGAAGCCCTTTTTTTTGACCCACAATCCATCCCATGCAATCCACACAACCTCTTGCCCAGCACATCGTTGAACACAAACTGGCCGATGCACTCTCCGACCTGCTCAACCACCCTGCCGACGCTGCCGTACTCAAGCCCAACGCCTACCGGCTGGCGTTTGCCGACCCCGAGTTCTTGCTGCGCCGCGAATCGCGGGGCATTCGCATTCAGTTGGAGATGCTCAAACCCGACCTGGATCAGACTGAACAGGGCATCAACAACACCGTGGTGGTATTTGGCAGTGCGCGCTTCGTGTCCCCGGAGACTGCCCAATCGGCATTGCAGAGCGCCAAAGCCAGTGGCGACAGCCAGGCCCTAGCGCGAGCCGAGCGACAACAACGCAACGCGCACTATTACGATCAGGCGCGCGAGTTTGCCCGTTTGGTCGCTGGTTACAGCGCCAACTTACCCTCGGAATCCCGGCTATTCATCTGCACCGGCGGCGGCCCCGGCATCATGGAAGCGGCCAACCGCGGCGCGCATGAATTGGGCGCGCCGACCGTGGGCTTGAACATCGCGCTGCCGCACGAGCAGCACGCCAACCCCTACATCACACCAGCGCTGAGCTTCAAATTTCACTACTTCGCCATGCGCAAGATGCACTTCATGATGCGTGCCAAAGCCTTGGTCGCTTTTCCGGGCGGATTTGGCACCCTCGATGAATTGTTCGAGGTCATCACGCTGGTGCAAACACGCAAGTCGCAACCGGTACCGATCGTGTTGTTCGGCAGCGACTACTGGAAGCGCCTTATCAACATCGACTTGATGATCGAAGAAGGCGTGATCTCGGCCGAAGACCTGAACCTGTTTCACTACGTTGACACGCCCACGGCCGCCTGGGAAGTGATCCAGTGCTTTTACGCGCTCTAGAGTCAAAGGCGTCAGGCAGCCGACGGACCATCCGCGTCGTCAACGCCCTGATCCAGAACGAGCACCGCCTGCGCTTGCGATTCAGGCAGGGACTCTACAGTTTTAAGAGCGCGTCCCATAGCTCTGCTGCGGACTTGAGCACTGTCTATTGTTTTTAGCACGGTCTCGGTCTGGGTCTTGACTTTGGCCAGCACGTCGCCGAACTTGCCGAACTCGGTCTTGACCGCGCCCAGCACCTGCCAGACCTCGCTGGCGCGTTTTTCCAGCGCCAGCGTTCTGAATCCCATTTGCAGCGAACTGAGCATGGCCAGCAAGGTGGTCGGCCCGGCCAGCGTAATGCGGTTGTCGCGCTGCAGCGACTCCATCAGACCTGGGCGACGCAGCACTTCGGCATACAGACCTTCGGTGGGCAAAAACAGAATGGCAAAGTCTGTCGTGTGCGGCGGCTCCAGGTATTTCTCAGCGATTGACTTGGCCTCCAGACGGATGCGTTGCTCGAGCGCGCGCGCTGCCAGCTCTGCCGCGCCTGCGTCTGCTCGCGCTTGCGCATCGAGCAATCGCTCGTAGTCTTCATTGGGAAACTTGGCGTCAATCGGCAGCCACAGCGGTGCGCCAGACTCGGTCTTGCCGGGCAGCTTGATGGCAAAGTCGACCACATTCTTGCTGCCCGGCCGGGTCGCCACCTGCGTGGCGTACTGGTCGGGCACAAACACCTGCTCAAGCAAGCTGGCCAACTGCGCCTCACCAAAAATACCGCGCGTCTTGACGTTGGTCAGCAGGTGCTTGAGGTCGCCCACGCCCTGCGCCAGTGCCTGCATTTCACCCAGACCCTTGTGCACCTGCTCGAGTCGGTCTGCCACCTGCTTGAAGCTCTCACCCAGGCGCTGCTGCAAGGTCGATTGCAGCTTTTCGTCGACCGTGGCGCGCATCTCATCGAGCTTGGCAGCGCTGTTGCTTTGCAATTGCGCAAGTTGTTTTTCCAGCGTCTCGCGGATCTCGCTCATGCGTCGCACATTGGCCTCACTCAAGCTGCCAAGGTGGGTCGCCAAGGTGTCCGAGAGCGTCTTCTGCAACAGCG
>JBBIGT010000064.1:0-12629 GCA_037447395.1 Comamonadaceae bacterium
GTGATTGCCAATGAGTTGCAGACCCACTGGCATGTGGTTCGCACCGAAACCCACCGGCAAGCTCATGCCCGGCAAACCCGCCAGCGAAGCCGGCAGGGTGAAGATATCGGCCAGGTAGTCGGTCAAGGGATCGCTGTGCCCGCCGAGCTGCCACGCCACCGTGGGAGCCACCGGCGCGGCGATGACGTCGCACTGCTTGAACGCTTGCTGGAAATCGTCGGCGATCATGCGCCGGATTTTTTGCGCCTGCAGGTAGTAGGCGTCGTAATAGCCGTGCGAAAGAACGTAGGTGCCGATCATGATGCGGCGCTTGACCTCGTCGCCAAAGCCTTCAGCGCGTGTGCGCTCGTACATGTCGGTCAGGTCGGTGTAGTCCTTGGCGCGGTGACCAAACTTGACGCCGTCAAAACGGCTCAGGTTGCTCGACGCTTCAGCCGGCGCAATGATGTAGTAGACCGGAATCGACAGCTCGGTACGCGGCAGCGAAATCGGCACCCGTTTGGCGCCCAGCGCCTCGTACTGCTTGAGCGCGGCGTCGACGGCGGCGCGCACGTCGTCACTCAAACCCGCACCAAAAAACTCGGTGGGTATGCCAATGCGCAGACCGTCGACGGGGTCGTTGAGTGTTTCAGAAAAGTTTTCTGCCGGCACATCCAGCGAGGTTGAATCGCGGTCCAGGTCAGGCCCGCACAGGGCCGTCAGCAACAGCGCGCAGTCCTCGGCGCTGCGCGCCAACACGCCGGCCTGGTCCAGGCTCGAGGCAAACGCCACCATGCCGTAGCGCGAGGCGCGGCCATAGGTCGGCTTGATGCCGGTGACGCCACAAAACGACGCCGGTTGACGGATCGAGCCACCGGTGTCGGTACCGGTAGCCGCCGGCGTCAGCCGTGCCGCCACCGCCGCGGCGCTGCCGCCCGACGAGCCGCCTGGGGTGCGCGTCAGGTCCCACGGGTTTTTCACCGGGCCGAATGCCGAGTTTTCATTGGCCGAGCCCATGGCGAACTCGTCGCAATTGAGCTTGCCCAGCGTCACCGCGCCGGCGCCGGGCAGGCCACCCGGCACACCCGCGCCCAAGCGCGCCACCACCGTCGCGTCGAACGGCGAGCGGTAGCCGGCCAGCATCTTTGAGCCTGCCGTGGTGACAAAGTCACGCGTCACAAAAATGTCCTTGTGCGCCAGCGGCACGCCTTCGAGCGCGCCCGCGCGTCCAGCGGCCAGGCGGGCGTCAGCGGCGCGCGCTTGCGCCAGCGTGACCTCGGGGTTGACGTCGAGAAAGGCGCCGAGTTCGGCGTGCGCCTGCGCGCGAGCCAGGAAATGCTGCGCGGCTTCGACGCTGGAGACCTTGCGCGCGCGCAAGTGTGCCGCCAGCGCCGTAACGGACAGATCGTGGAGATCAGGGTTGGATGCGGTCATGGTGCAGAAACAGTACGTTATTCGATGACTTTGGGCACCAGGAACAGGCCCGCCTCGACCGCCGGCGCGCTCTTCTGGTTGGCCGCGCGCTGGTCCGGTTCGCTGGCCACGTCGTCGCGTAAGCGCAGCGCCTGCACCTGCGTCACGTCGACCGGATGCGCCAGCGGCACGACGGCCGTGGTATCGACGGCGCGCATTTTTTCGACAACGGCAAAAAAGTCATTGAGCTGAGTGCACAAGCGCGCGCGTTGCGCGTCGTCCAGCCCAAGCCGGGCCAGGTGCGCCAGGCGGTCAATATCGACAGCGGTCAGGGACATGGTGAACCAATAGAAACAAGGTGTAAATCGGGGAATATTCAGCGTTGGCGCGACGTTGCCGCGCAGGCCATGGGGTATTATCCCGCCTTTGGATCGACCTCTGAAAAAGCCATTTTTCAGCGCCAAAAACAAGCGTTTTGCCACATTACCGGGCGACTTGCCGACCGAAGCGCCGCAAGTGCCGCACAAGGATTCCTTCATGTTTGGAACGTTCCGCCAGTACTTCTCGACCGATCTGGCCATCGACCTGGGCACCGCCAACACCCTGATTTACGTGCGCGACAAAGGCATCGTCCTGGACGAGCCGTCGGTCGTCGCCATCCGCCACGAAGGTGGCCCACAGGGCAAAAAGACCATCCAGGCGGTCGGCAAAGAGGCCAAAGCGATGCTCGGCAAGGTGCCGGGCAACATCGAGGCCATTCGACCAATGAAAGACGGCGTGATTGCCGACTTCACCGTCACCGAGCAGATGCTCAAGCAGTTCATCAAGATGGTGCACCCGCGCTCGATCTTCCGACCCAGCCCACGCATCATCATCTGCGTGCCGTGCGGTTCGACCCAGGTCGAACGCCGGGCCATCCGCGAAAGCGCCCTGGGCGCCGGTGCCAGCGACGTCTACCTGATTGAAGAACCGATGGCTGCGGCCATCGGCGCCGGTCTGCCGGTGGCCGACGCGCAGGGTTCGATGGTCGTCGACATTGGCGGCGGTACCACCGAAGTCGGCGTCATCTCATTGGGCGGCATGGTCTACAAGGGCAGTGTACGCGTCGGCGGCGACAAGTTCGACGAAGCCATCATCAACTACATCCGCCGCAATTACGGCATGCTCATCGGCGAACCGACCGCCGAGGCCATCAAGAAGAGCATCGGCTCGGCCTTTCCGGGCAGCGAGGTGCGCGAGATGGAAGTGCGCGGACGCAACCTGTCTGAGGGTGTGCCACGCAGCTTCACCATTTCCAGCAACGAAATTCTCGAGGCACTCACCGACCCGATCAACAACATCGTCTCGGCCGTGAAAAACGCGCTGGAGCAAACCCCGCCCGAACTCGGCGCCGACATTGCCGATCGCGGCATGATGCTGACCGGCGGCGGTGCGCTACTGCGTGACCTGGACCGCCTGCTGGCCGAAGAAACCGGCTTGCCGGTGCTGGTCGCCGAAGACCCACTGACCTGCGTGGTGCGCGGTTGCGGCATGGCGCTGGATCAGGTCGAGCGTCTGGGTTCCATCTTCACCAGCGAATAGTTGAGCAGGTGCAGCGATGCCACTGGGTACGCTGGGCAGCTCGCCGCCGCCGTTCTTCCGGCAGGGGCCTTCGGCCCTGTCCAAACTGATTTTTTTTGCTACCCTGTCGCTGCTGCTGATGGTCGCCGACCGGCGCTTGCAGGTTGCCCAACCGCTGCGCAGCACTCTGGCCACGGCCATCTATCCCTTGCAATGGCTGGTGTTGCGGCCGTTCATCTGGCTGCAAGACGGTGGTCGCTATTTCGAGTCGCTGCAGCGTTCGCAGGCCGACACCGCGACGGCGCAGTTCCGCCTGGGGCTGCAGTCGCAGCGCGCCCAGCAAGTCGAACAGTTGACGCTGGAAAACGCTCGCCTGCGGCAACTGCTCGGGCTGCAGGCGCGCGTCAACATGCCGGCGCGCGCCGCGCAAGTGCTGTACGACGCGGCCGATCCGTTTTCCCGCAAGGTCATCATCGACCAGGGCGCGGTGGCCGCTGTCGAGGCCGGCTCACCGGTGCTTGACGAATTTGGCGTGCTGGGGCAGGTGACACGCGTCTATCCGCTGGTCAGTGAAGTCACCCTGCTGACCGATCGCCATCAAGCGATGGCCGTGCTCAACAGCCGCTCGGGCGTGCGCGCGCTGGCTTATGGCGACGCCAACGGTGCCCTTGAGCTGCGTTTTCTGGACGTCAACGTCGACGTCAAGGAAGGTGACCTGCTCACCACCAGTGGCGTCGACGGCGTCTACCCACCCGGCCTGCAGGTGGCCCGGGTGCAGTCGGTCGCACGGCAGACCGACGAGGCCTTTGCCCGTATCCGTTGCCTGCCACTGGCCCAGGTCGGCGCGGCCCTGCACGTGTTGGTACTCAAACCGGCGCGACTGGCGGCACCCCCGACGGCATCGCCAGTCGAGGCCGGTCCGGACAAGGCCGGAGGCGCACGATGATCATGCCGCGCGGCCAGCAGCTGTTGCTGCCGGTCAGACCGATGTTCATTTGGGCCAGCTTGGTCGCCGCACTGGCGCTGGCGCTGGTGCAGAACATGGTGCTGTGGGGACGCGCCGCCTGGCTGCCCGACATCACCGCGGTGGTGCTGATGTTTTGGGCGGTGCACCAGCCGTTGCGCGTGAGTGTCGGCACGGCGTTTCTGCTCGGCCTGGTCGTTGACGTGCACCACGGCGCACTGCTCGGGCAACACGCGCTGACCTATTCGGGCTTGAGCTTTCTGGCCATCGGCATCCACCGCCGTCTGCAGTGGTTCACCTTGACGCATCAGATGGTCCAGGTGCTGCCGCTGTTTGTCGCCGCGCATCTGCTGACGCTGCTGCTGCGCCTGGCCAGCGGCGACGCACTGCCTGGCTGGCCGATGGTGCTGGCGCCGCTGCTGGAAACGCTGTTGTGGCCGCTGGTCAGCGTGCTGTTGCTGTTGCCGCAGCGCCAGGCGCCGGATCCGGACGACACCCGTCCGCTGTAACCGGCATGACGGTCTTTCGCAACGTACAGGCGGAACTCGCGCGCTTTCGCCTGCGCGTGCTGGTCGCCAGCGTCGTCATCCTGTTGTGTTTTGGCTTGTTGATCGCCCGGCTGGTTTACCTGCAGGTGCTGCGCCACGACGACTTGCTGGCGCAGGCCGAGAGCAACCGCACCGCCATCGTGCCGATCGTGCCGAACCGGGGCTTGATCGTGGACCGCAACGGCATCGTCCTGGCGACCAATTATTCAGCCTACACGCTGGAGATCACGCCGTCGAAGGTGGCCGACCTGGCGCAAACGATCGACGCGCTGAGCGAAGTCGTCGAGATCACGCCGCGCGATCGCCGGCGCTTCAAGAAGCTGCGCGACGAGGCCAAGAATTTCGAATCGATTCCCTTGCGTAACCGACTCAGCGACGAAGAAGTCGCCCGCTTTGCCGCGCAGCGCTACCGATTTGCGGGCGTCGACATCAAGGCCCGGCTGTTTCGCAATTACCCGTTGGGCGAACTCGCCAGCCACGTCGTCGGCTACATCGGCCGCATCAACCCGGCCGAAAAAGAAGCGCTGGACGAGTCGGACGACGCCGCCAATTACCGAGGCACCGAGGTCATTGGCAAACTCGGCGTCGAGCAGCGCTATGAGGCCTTGCTGCACGGCAGCACCGGCGTCGACGCCATGGAGACCTCGGCCGGCGGACGGGCCACCCGGCGGTTGGCCAGCCAGGGCGCGGTCGCCGGCGATACCGTCAAATTGGCCATTGACATCAAGCTGCAAAAGCTCGTCGAAGACCTCTACGGCGAGCGCCGCGGTGCGCTGGTGGCGCTCGACCCGAAGACCGGCGAGGTGCTGGCGTTCGTCAGCAAGCCGACGTTTGATCCCAATCTGTTCGTCGACGGCATCGACCAGGAAAACTGGCAGCAGCTCAACGAATCAATCGACAAGCCCTTGCTCAACCGGGCCCTGCGTGGCACCTATCCGGCCGGCTCCACCTACAAACCGTTCATGGCACTGGCGGCACTGACATTGAACCGGCGCGACCCACGCACCATCATCAACGACCCCGGCTTCTTCATGTTTGGCGGCCACCGTTTTGGCAGTCCGGAAAACGAGCGCGGCGGCGCAATGGACATGCACCGCGCCATCGTCGAATCCAGCAACGCCTATTTCTACTCGCTGGCCAATGAACTCGGCGTCGACACCATCCACGACTTCATGGCGCCGCTCGGTTTTGGCCAGCTCACCGGCATCGACCTCAACGGTGAAGTGCGCGGCGTGCTGCCCAGCCAGGACTGGAAGCGCAACTACTACAAGCGCCCGGAGCAGCAGAAGTGGTACGCCGGCGAGACCATTTCGCTGGGTATTGGCCAAGGCTACAACAGCTTCACCATGTTGCAACTGGCACAGGCGACCGCCACGCTGGCCAACGGCGGCGTCCAGCACCCGCCACGGCTGGTCTTAGCCACGCAAGGCATCGCTGACAACGCCGTCACGCCGCTGCCACCGGCGCCGGCGCGTGACCTAGGCCTGAAACCCGAGCACGTGGAAATCATCCGCAACGCCATGGTCGGTGTGACGCAGACCGGTACCTCGGCGCGGGTGTTCGCCGGCGCCGCCTACACCAGCGCTGGCAAGACCGGTACGGCGCAAGCGGTGTCACTGGGCAAAAATGAAAAATACAGCGCCGCACGCATGGAAGAGCACAAGCGCGACCACGCCCTCTACATTGCCTTTGCGCCGGCTGAAGACCCGACGATAGCGATTGCCGTCATTGTGGAGAACGCCGGCTTTGGCTCGGCGGCGGCGGCGCCAATTGCACGGCGCGCTTTCGACTACTGGCTGCTCGGGCAGTACCCCAGCGAGGAAGACATGGCGGCCACCCGCAAAGGGCTATCTGGCGCGCCGATCGGCCAACCCCGTGCCGTCGCTGCGCTGCCGACGGCCAGCGGCACTACAGCACGCTGACGCGGTCGCGGCCGGCTTGTTTGGATTGGTACAAGGCGGTGTCGGCCCGCGTCACCAACGCCGCGGCGTCGTCATCGGCGCGCAAGAACGCCACGCCGGCCGAAATGGTCACGGTCAATACCACCTCTTGCGTGCGCCGGTCGCGAATCTTCAGCGCTTTGACGCGCACCCGCGCCAGTTCTGCCAAATCAGTGCACGCCTGCACGGTTGTGTTGGGCACGACCATGGCGAACTCTTCGCCACCGTAGCGCGCCACGCTGGTGCCAGTGTTGCCGGGCAGGCAAAGTTTGAGCACTTCGCCGAGCGCTTGCAGCACCCGGTCCCCCATGACGTGGCCGCGCGTGTCGTTGACGTTCTTGAAGTGGTCAATGTCGAACATGATCAACCCGTGCACACGCTCAGACTGCACCGGCAACGCCAGCATGGCGGCGAGCATGGCATCAAAACCCTTGCGGTTGAGCACACGTGTCAGCGTGTCGGTCAACGATTCGTCACGCACCCGGGTGAGTTCGTCTTGCAGACGGGCAATCTCCTGATGGCTGGTCTTGACTTCAGTTTCCAGGGCTTGTGCCGACGCACGCATCTGCGCGGTACCTTGCAGCGCTTGCGCCAGCGTTGGCATCGTCAAGGCGGCGTCAGCACGCTGCAGGTCACTGGCCAGGGCCTGCAGCTGCGCGTCGAACGTACCAGCGCTGTCGCCGGTGCGCGCCGCCGCGTCGCTCATGGTGCGCATGACGCGCTGCAAGTCGCCGCCAATGCGTTGCATGGCCTGTGGATCAAGATCGGCCACGTGGGACTGGTGCAGCGTCCAGATGTCAGCGTCGTTCAGGCGGGTCTGGCTTTGCAGTAACTTGTCAATGGCCTGGCTCAGCCGCAGGTTCATGCCGGCGACGTGCTCGTACCAGACGCTAAAGGCGACCGGTGTGAACGCCGCGTCGTGCTGGCCCATGCGCTCCAGCACAAGACGCAACAACTCGGCACTTTGCTCTTTGGTTTGGGTGTAACGCAAGATCGGCTTACAACAACAGGGGCCAGACGGAACGGGGCCGATCTTACCGCGCCCGGGCGCCGGCGCATGAATGCTGGCTTAACGGCCAAACGCGTCGTAGCCGGTCTTCAAAATCAGCGCACTGACGACGATCAGAAACACCGTGCGCACGAAGCCGGTGCCGTGCTTGAGCGCCAGCCGCGTGCCCAGCAAACTACCCACCACATTGGCCAGCGCCATCGCCAGCACGAAGTGCCACCAGATGTGGCCGGTGCTGATGAACAGCGCCAGGGCCGAGACGTTGGTGGCGGTGTTGATGAGTTTGGCCGCGGCCGAGGCGCTGAGAAAGTCGTAGCCCAACAAGCGCACAAACAAAAACACCAGAAAACTGCCGGTGCCCGGACCAAAAAAACCGTCGTAAAAACCAATCACCAGGCCAATGCCGGCGGCCAGCGCTTGTTCGGTGCGCCCGGCAAAGCGCGGCGCGTGGTGCCGTCCGAGCTCTTTCTTGGCCAGCGTGTACAGCAGCACGGCCAGCAGCACAAACGGCAAGGCCTTGCGCAAGAAATCGGGCGAGATCAGCGTCACCAGCCAGGCGCCAAAAAACGAACCCAGCAGGCCGGTCAGCGCCGCCGGCAGCAACGCTGCCCAGCGCATCTGCACCTGGCGGCTGTACTGCCAGGTGGCAAAACCGGTGCCCCAGATGGACGCGCCCTTGTTGGTACCAAACAAGGTGGCCGGGTGGGCATTGGGAAAGGTGGCAAACAGCGCGGGAATCAGGATCAGACCGCCGCCGCCGACGATCGAATCGACAAAACCGGCAAACAGGCTGGCCAGGGAAACAATGAACAATTCCATGGCGGCATTGTCACCGCTGACAGCGCCTGGCCAGGCCCTTTGCGTCATGAAAAAAGGCAGCGGGATCGCCGCTGCCTTTTCTTTATTGTCTGGCCTGTGCGGCCGGTCTCCTGGGGTCATTTCCTGCGCCGCGTACGGCTTGCAGGACTGGGTTGGACTTTAACGTTGAATCCACCCGCAGGCCATCAGGACATACCCTTTTGGCGTTTACCCTTGGTTCAGGTTGCCGGTCGGCGCTGTGCCTCGGTGATGATCCAGCGCGCGGCCTTCTCAGCCATCATCAACGTGGGCGAGTTGGTGTTGCCGCTGGTGATGAATGGCATGGCACCGGCGTCGACCACGCGCAAGCCGGCAATCAGCCCGCCGGGGCCACGCACGCGCAAGTGCGCGTCGAGCACCGCGCCCGGGTCACCGCCGGGCCCCATGGCGGTGGTACCGACCGGGTGGAAGATGGTGGTGGCGATGTCTCCGGCCAGGCGCGCCAGCTCGTCGTCGCTTTGGAACTGCACGCCGGGTTTGAACTCCTGCGGCTGGTAGCGCGCCAGCGCCGGTTGCGCGACGATGCGCCGCGTCAGGCGCAGTGAGTCGGCGGCGACTTGGCGGTCGGCGGCGGTACTGAGGTAGTTGGGCGCAATGGCCGGCGCGACCTTGCAGTCGGGCGAGGTGATGCGCACACTGCCGCGGCTGCTCGGGTTGAGGTTGCACACGCTGGCGGTGAACGCGGCAAACGGGTGCAGCGGCTCGCCAAAGGCGTCCAGGCTCAAAGGCTGCACGTGGTACTCGATGTTCGGGTAAGGCTGATCGGCGTCACTGCGGGTAAAGGCGCCGAGCTGGCTCGGCGCCATGCTCATCGGGCCGCTGCGTTTGAGGGCGTACTCCAGACCGATACGCGCCTTGCCCCAGAGCGAGTGGGCCAGCGTGTTGAGCGTTTGCACGCCGTGCACCTTGAACACCGCGCGAATCTGCAGGTGGTCCTGCAGGTTGGCGCCGACGCCGGGGGCGTCGTGCAGCACGGGCACGTTGCAGCGCTGCAGCAGCGCGCCCGGACCGATGCCTGACAGCTGCAGGATTTGCGGCGAACCGATGCTGCCGGCGCTGAGAATCACCTCGGCTTTGGCTGTCGCCGTCACGCGCACGCCGTTCTGGATCAGCTCGACACCGCTGCAGCGCAGCGTGCCGTCGGGCTGCTTGTGCAGCAGCAGCTTGGCCACCTGGGTATCGGTCCACTGCGTGAAGTTGGCGCGCGCCGTGCAAGTCGGGCGCAAAAACGCTTTCGCCGTGTTCCAGCGCCAACCGCTTTTTTGGTTGACCTCGAAGTACCCGACGCCCTCGTTGGAGCCAGCGTTGAAGTCGTCGGTGACCGTATATTTATCCAGCTGCGCCGCCTGCGCAAAAGCATCCAAAATGTCCCAGCGCAGGCGTTGGCGTTCGACCCGCCACTCGCCACCCGTGCCGTGGCTGTGGGCAAATTCTTCAAGCTTTTTTGCCTTGTCGCCCTTACTGGATAATGTCGAATAGCTATCTAGTTTATAGTGATCTTCGTGCCGTTTGAAGTCCGTCAAGCAGGTCTGCCAGCGCCACGCGTCGTCGCCCACATAGCGCGCCCAGGCGTCAAAGTCTCGCGCTTGGCCGCGCATGTAGATCATGCCGTTGATGCTACTGCAGCCGCCCAGTACGCGCCCGCGCGGGTAGCGCAGGCGCCGGCCATTCAAGCCAGCGTCGGCCTCGGTCTGGTACAGCCAGTCGGTGCGCGGGTTGCCCATGCAGTACAGGTAGCCCACGGGAATGTGGATCCAGGGGTAGTTGTCTTTGCCACCGGCCTCGATCAGCAAGACGCGTCGGCTGGCATCGGCGCTGAGCCGGTTGGCCAGCAGACAGCCGGCGGTACCGGCGCCGACGACGATGTAGTCAAACGTTGAACTCATGGCGGTGGGGCTCCTGCAGAACCGGGGCATTGTGCGCCACCACCATGACGCCCGCCGAACCCGGGTGTCGCCGGCGCGGCTCGGCCGTTACTGCGCCGCCGCGCCAGTGACCACCGGCAAACCGGCGCGCGCCCAATGGATCATGCCGCCCTGGACGTTGACGGTCTGCGTAAAGCCTTCGGCCTCAAGAATGCGCTGGGCAATGCCCGAGCGGTTGCCGGAGCGGCAGATCAGGGCGATCGGCCGATTCTTGGCACCACCCAGTTCGGCCAGCCGGCTTTGCAACTGGTCCAGCGGAATCAACTTGGCGCCCGGCGCGTGCCCTTGGGCAAACTCCTCGGGCGTGCGCACGTCAAGCAGCAACGCCCCCTGCTTTTGCAACGCCGCGCCTTGTTGCACCTCGACCGCGGCAGCGGCCAGCGCGCCCGCGGCGCCCAGCGCCAGCGCCGCGCCCAGGCAGGTCTGGCCAACAATGGCTGTCATGGATTTCGTCGACTTCATCGTGCACGCTCCTGGATAACTGGGGCCGCGAGCATAGCGCCGGCGCAGCAACCCGAAAAGTCAAAAGGTTTCCCAGTCGTCGCCAGCGTCCTGCGCCGTCGGCGCGACCGTCGCACTGGCCGGTTTGGCCGCTTTGGCGGCCACGCTGGTGGCCTGCAGGCGCGGCGCAGCGCCGGGACTGGCCACGGCGTGCTTGGCCGGGGCGGCGACGCGGTGGTGCAACACCGGCATGGCCGCTGGCTTGGCGGGCGGCGTCGGCCGGTGCTGACGCAAGGTGCTTGTCGTCGCCGCACGCTGACGGGTCTGGACAACGCCGTTCTGGCTGCCGTTGAAAACAGCGACGGTCTGCACCAGCTCTTGCGCCTGCGTGCGCAGGCTCGCCGCCGCGGCGGCCATTTGCTCGACCAGCGCGGCGTTTTGTTGTGTGGCCTGGTCCATCTGGCGTACCGCGTCGGACACTTCGGCGACACCGCTGGCCTGCTCTTTGCTCGCCGCGTTGATCTCGCCCATGATGTCGGTCACCCGCTGGATCGCCCCAACCACCTCGGTCATGGTGCTGCCGGCCTGGTCGACCAGCGTCGAGCCCTGCTCGACGCGTTCGACGCTGGCGTTGATCAGCGTCTTGATCTCTTTGGCGGCCTCGGCGGCGCGCCCGGCCAGCGAGCGCACCTCGCTGGCGACCACCGCAAAGCCGCGCCCTTGCTCGCCCGCGCGGGCAGCTTCCACGGCGGCGTTGAGCGCCAGGATGTTGGTCTGGAAGGCGATGCCGTCGATCACCTGAATGATGTCGGCGATCTTGCGGCTGGCCTCGTTGATGCCGCGCATCGTCTCGACGACCTGGCCGACCACGTCGCCGCCCTGACTGGCCACGCTGCTGGCGCTCATGGCCAGCTGGTTGGCCTGGCGGGCGTTCTCGGCCGACTGGTTGACCATCTGCGTCAGGTGGTCCATGCTGCTGGCGGTGCTTTGCAGATTGCCGGCGGTTTGCTCGGTGCGGTTACTCAAGTCCTGATTGCCGCTGGCGATTTCCGAGGCCGCCAGCTCGATGCTGTTGGCGCCAGTGCGCACTGCCGCCACCGCCGTGTCCATCCGCGCCAGCGCCGACTTGAGCGCCAGCCCCGGCGGCGTCTGCGCCGGCACCGTGGCCACGTCCAGGGCAATGCCGTCGCTCTGGTTGACCTGCGTCACCAGCTCGCCCAGCTCTTCCCCGGCGCGCGCTGCCCGCGTCATGCCCACGACCAACAAAATCTCGACACCCGACTGCACCACCACGTAGACCGCGTGCAACACGATGACGGCAAAGTTGGGCGCCGACAAACAGAACAAACCAAAGCCGGCGGCCTGCAAGCGGTCAAAGGCGACGTGGTGCACGGCGTAGATCGCCGCACCAAAGACGATCAGGCGCCAGTCGCGGTAGACCAGCAACAAGGCCAGCGTGACGAACACGCCAAAGTGAAACTCGACCATGCCGCGGGCCAGCTGGATGTGCAGCACCACCAGGCCGATGAGCACAAACGTCAACACGTACTGGCTCAGGGTCGTCGCCCGGGCCGTGGCGTAGACAGCCACGGCCAGGCCAACGAACAACAACGTGCTGATCAGCGACAGCGACGTGTCGACGAACTGGAAACCGAGGATCAGGCTGGCCACGGCGCTGATGCCAATGGCCAATAAAACAATCCGGTCGCCAAACAGGGCCGCGGCCTGGCGACTTGATTCTGATTCGTGCGTCGACATCACATCCTCCGATCGGGTAAACGGCAACGACTATGCCACAGCGCCAGCGCCTTGACCACCCACCGGCCCAGCTGCCGCCTTACGCACCGGCAGCAAGGGCGTAGTCGCGCTGACCAAAAATGGCGCTGCCGACACGCACCATCGTGCTGCCGGCAGCGACCGCGGCTTCCAGATCGCCGCTCATGCCCATCGACAAGGTGTCGAGTGCCATGCCGTGTGAATTTAATGCATCAA
>JBBIGT010000065.1:0-12457 GCA_037447395.1 Comamonadaceae bacterium
CGTTCGGCCCACGTTCAGATTGGAATTGAGTGTGTGGTTCAGCCCTTCGCCAAAGTCAACGCTGTGGATCAGACTGGCCGTTTCGGTCTCGTTGAGTAAAAAATAACGCGCCGTCAGGTCCGCCGTGAGAAAGCCCTTTTGGGCAAAAAAATTCACCTGCTTGTTGCGTTGTTCAAGCTCGATGCTGCGGTCGAAAAAAGTGGTTGTGTTGGTGCTGTGGTCCTGTTGTGCAGTCAGCTCGGCCTTGAACCACGGGAAACCTTTGTCTTTGAGGATGCTGTCTTCATGGAGCTCAAGCCGGATGCCGCGAACCTCTCTTGTGCCATCGACCGTACCGGCAAAGGCCTGGTTTGAAATGGTGTGCGAGCGATTGGCAAAAAATTGCCCGACGTACGGTTTGTTCTGCAACGCGATCAGGTTGAGGTCGTAGCCGGTGACACGGTCTTTCTCTGCCGATTCGACGGCGGTACCGCCAGAGCGGCGTTGCGCCAAATTCAGTTGCAAACCCAGGTTGCCGTTGATCAACCGTGGATCGAGCAGGTAAAACCCATTGTTGGCAATGCGCACGGATTCGCGCAATGTCTGCCGGGTCGAGTCAGCGCTGCTGGTGGCCGACTGTGATGACTGCTGCGCACGGTCGTAGCCCAGCTCAACGCCACCGCTCCAACTGCCCGGTACCAGTCGCCAGTCCAACTTCTGCGCCCAGCCTGCAAGTGGGGCCAGCGCCAACAGGGCAACCAGTGCGCGCGCAACAATCATTTTCGGTGGCACCGGCTGCAGGTTTCAAAGCCTACAGCAAATGCCGGTAGACCTTTATGGCAGGCACCACAGTACTTGCCGTCGTTGATGGCATCCATCGTGACGGGGGTGGCGTCAGCCTTCATGGGAAAGCCGATTTCTTTGCTATGGCAGACGAAGCATTTGAACTTGACGCGGTGTTGCCAGTGCGAAAAGATGGCCGGCGGAAACTCTTCGTCACCCTTTGTTTTGCGCACAAAAACCACGTCACCGCGCAGCCGCTCAGACGCAATGACCGGCAGAAACCACGCCATCAGCAGCAGGCCAGCCAGGAGTGTCACGATGCGCCGGGTGCTCATGACTTTTTAATGGGTTTGTGACAACCCTTGCAGCCGTTGGGTGCGAGCGCCACCTTGTCGTGGCAGACACCGCAGTACTTGCCTTCGTCGATGGCCTCCATGGTGATCTTGGCGGTGCCGGCTTCTTTTTCAAAAATGGCGGTATGACAGTTGGCGCAACGCAGCCAGGTGGTGTGCACCTTGTGCGAAAAAATCACCATGCGGTTGGGTTTGCCCGAGGTGGACAACTCGATGTCTTCGTCCATCACTTTGGGTTGCGCTGCTTTGCCGTCAATGTCAGCGGCCGGGTTGATGAGTTTTTGCTCCAGCGCGTCGGCCCAGATGATGTTGTCTTCGTCGTCCTTGGGCAGTTTGGCGTAGATGTCGGGCCAGTTGGGCGGTGGCCCGGCTTGTGCCAACGCATCTTGCATCGCAATGTATTCTTTGGAGATCACCAGATCGGGCTCTAACTTGACCACAGAACGCCGCGGTTGCCGGGGCTCTGGCTTGGTGGGTGGGGCCTTGCCTGGCGGCGGTATGTCAAACAGCATGGCCATCAGCGGCTTGCTTGGGCTGGTGCACGCCACCAGCACCAGCGTCAACAGCGCAGCCGTCCATTTGAACAGCCAATGTGTGCGGTGGAAGACAGTCACGTGGTTTGCGGTGGAGTCAAAAAAACGACGTCGTTCAGGGCATTTTATCTGCCAGCATAGGAGCCGGCATTCGCCAATTGGTTCCATTACACATTCTCAAAAAAGGGCGCTGACGAGAAAGTCAGCGCCCTTGGCGTAAGAGCTGAGAGCGTGCTATTTGATATGGCACTGCATGCAGATATAGCCGTCGGTGGCGCTGCTGCCGGCGAGCTTGCCGCGCACAAAGAACTCGTCTTGCACCTGCTTGTTGTGCGGGTCATGGCAGGTGGTGCATTCAACGCCACTGGCCCCGGCAACCGCACCCGGGGACATGACACCGTTGCCGTCGTCGTTGTAGAGCTTGACCGCCCCGGTGTTGGGCGAATGCGGGTTGGCAATGAACTCGGCGAGGATGACCTCGCTGCCTGTGGTCATGCCGTTGTAGGTGCCGGTGGCATTGTTCAGTGGGTAGGGCACGCCGATGGGGTGCACCCCGGTCATATCACCCTTGTTGCCAACGCCGTTGCCACCTTTGGGCATGCGCATGATGATGGTCGAGCCGGTGGGAAAGGCTTGCCGTTGGCCGTTGTACATATTGACATCACCCACGGCGACCGTGCCGTCGTGACAGCTCAGGCATTTGGTTGAAACGCCAAGGTTGGCCGAATTGGGCAGGTTGGTGCCGCCGGTGGTGGTGGCCACACCCCAGTTGAAGGTCTGCGTGGTCAGCGTCTGGTTCCACAGCAGTTTGGTCGTCAAGGCGCTGTGGGGTATGTGGCAAATGGAACACAAGCCGACCGTTGTGACGCCGTCTATCGGCGTGTGGTTATTCACGAAGTCGTGCTCGGTGCCGTAGATGCCCGTGCCGGGCAGCGCGCTGCCGCCGGCCAGGGCGATGGGTGAAATTGCTGCAAGCAGGAGTGTGACAGCGAAGGTGTGTATCAATGTTTTCATAATAATTCTCCAGTAGCCAATTCATGAGCAAAAGCAGTGCCAGTTTGAATGTGGGGGGAGTGGTCTTTCAATGTCACGGTTTGGTAACGCCGTGTGGGAGTCGATAAAAAAGGCGCCAACCTTGCGGTGGGCGCCTTGTTCGTAGGCTATAGAAAACTGCGTCGTTTTCTTATTTGATGTGGCACTGCAGGCAGATGTAGCCTTGAGCCTTGGTCGAGCCATTGTTCTTGGCGCGCAGCATCCAGTCTTCAGACGTTTGCTTGTTGTGCGGATCGTGGCAGGTCGAGCATTCCATACCCGTTGTGCCTGGGTTAGTGCCGGCCTTCATCACGCCACCCACGTCGTTGTACAGTTTGATGTACGAATCAGCTGTACCACCGCCTTGAGCCGTAGTGGTTGAGGACAAGCCACCGCCAACGGTTGTGGGCGTGACTTGGTGCGGGTTCGGGTCAAACTCATTCAGGACCACTTCGGCACCCGTAGTGGTGCTGTTGTAGGTGTTGGCAACACCGCCGAAGGGATAAGCCATGCCAACCGGGTGGGTACCAGTCATCAGGCCACCCGCACCAACCTTGTATTGCGGACGTGCATCAGCACTGGTCCAGGTCTTGCCGCTGTAGTCGGTGGGTTGGTCGCCGACCTTGAAGCTGTTGTAAGTGCCCTTCTTGCCGCGGTACATGTTGACGTCACCCACAGCGACCGAGCCGTCGTGGCAAGCCAGGCACTTCACCGAAGCGCCCTTGTAGCCAGGTGCCATGGAGGCAAAGCTGGTGCCGCCGGTGGTTTTTGCGTCGTCCCATGTGAACGTGTTAGCCGACATGGTCTTGTTCCACAGCAGTGCGGTAGACAAGGCGCTGTGCGGTGTGTGGCAGAAGCTGCACAGACCGACTTGATCGGCTGCGCCGGCGGTGCCAACCGATTGGCTGCCCAGGAAATTGGTGCGGGTGGCGAAGTCGTGACGTGTGCCTTTGATGCCAGCACCGCCGACCGATGCCATCGCAACGCCTGATACCGACAGGGCCAAAGCGACCAACAGTGCGCTCTTCGTAACTTTCATGATTCAAACTCCTAAGTTAGTGAACGTCTGGTAAATTTTTTTACCGGGACGCAGAGCTATAAGCATTGTGCGTGCCAGGTTGGCGATGCACCCGGCTGAGCCGGACGCACGTCAACGTGATCAAGAGCAAAAATGGCTCATAGACCTTATTGGGTAAACGCCTGTTGCTATGAAAGTTGATTGACGCCGTTGCGCTGTTGAAGCTGGATCGACGTGGAAATTGACCTTTGAGCCGCAGGCTGCATCGCGCACTTGCGGACAGGTTGCCGTTTGGTAACGTCGTTCAGGCTGAAAAGCCGCGGTCGTCACTGTTTGGTAACGCCTTTCTTGCGTGGCAGCGCGCGCCACCAGTGCACCAAGAAAAAAGGCGCTGACCAAAGCGGTCAGCGCCCTTGGGTTTGGATTGCCGGGTTGGCTATTTTTTGCCTTTGGCCTTGGCGTCGGCTTTTTCGGCCGCGGCGTTGACGGCAGCAATGTCGGCGGCGGTGGTGTTAACCAACCGATAGACGTTGACGCGGTGGTTCAGCACGTCACCAATATAGATGTTGTTCTTTTTGTCGATGGTCATGACACTGGGGTTTTGCATCAGGCCAGGCGCGGTGCCACGGCCGCCAAAAAACATCAGCACCGGGCCTTTGGGCGCAAACATTTGCACATTGCTCCAACCCGAATCGACGACGTAGACCGTGCCGAACGCGTCGGTGGCCACGCCTTTGGGCTTGTCGAACTGGCCAAAAGCGTTGCCGCGCTTGCCGTAGGCCATGAGGAATTTGCCGTCGGGGTCAAACTTTTGCACCCGCGAATTGAGCGTGTCGGCCACCAGCACGTTGCCCTGCGGATCGACGTGCACATAGGTGGGGAACAGGAAGGTGCCTTCTATTTCGCCCATTTGTTTACCGATCTTGCCGAGGTATTTGCCTTGCAGGTCAAAGATTTTGATGGTGTGTTCGGCCGACTCGGTGCGGCCACTGTCGGCGACATACAGCTTGCCGCGCGGGATGTCGATGGCAATGCCGATGGGGCGTTCAAGCGAGTCGTGCGTGATGTTGCGCAAATCTTTGCCGGTCTTGTCAAAGACGCGAATGTTGTGTTTGCCGGTTTCGGCGACGTAAATGTTTTCATCGGCGTCCAGCGCCACACCCATGGGTGCGCCGAGCGGGTTTTTGTCGCCGCCGTCGATCTTGAGCGAGGTTTTCTTGTCGAAGTCAAAAACAAAAACGGCAAACTGGGCAAAGTCGGCAATGTAGACGCGGTGTGTATCGTCTGACACAGCAATGCCCATGGGCTCGACCACGCGGTACTTGCTGGCCACGTCGCCCGCCAGAAACTTGAAGACCGATTGGCTGGCGGTGGTGTCGCTTTTAAGGTCCTTGTCGTCGACGATGGTGCGCACGAACTCGATGCGTGCGGTGTCAGGCGCTTCCGGCCAGGCCAGTTTGATTTGCGGGGCGACTTCTGGCGCAGCGCAACCGGCCAACCAGACGACGCTGGCCGCCACGGCCAGCCCGGATAAACCTTTGAGCCAACGCTGCACCGTTGTGGGGCGACGCGGTGCAGAAGAAAACTCTTTTGTGGAGAGGGATGTATACATAAAAACCTTTAATCCAGTGGTCAAGATTCAAAGTGGGCCAAGACGGTAAGGTGCGTGTGTGGCGTCGCACAGCGGTGGCCTGAACGGCGCGGATTCTATCGATTGCGGCGACGCATAATCTGGTTTAGATCAAGCTTTCGATGCTAAAAAATTGTCAGGAGTTCCCATGAAATTTGTCTGGAAAGCGGCTGGCGCAGTGGCCTTGCTCGCCTGTTTGTCGGGTGTGGTGTCTGCCGAACAAGCGGTGGTCTTGAGCACCATTGATTCGGAAGGCTATACCTACATTGAAGTCGACCAGAATGGTCAAAAAACCTGGATCGCCGTCAACGCGATGATGCTTAAACCCGGCGACCAATTGCAGTTTGACCCCGGCATGGACATGACCAACTTTCAGAGCAGCTCGCTGCACCGCAGCTTTCCTACCATGCGCTTCGTCACCAACCTCAAGGTGGTTGAAAAATAAAAAAGCCCGCGGCCATGTCGGCGGCGCGCGAGCGTGGCGTTCAGCGGGGCCAGTGCGTGCTTAGTGCTTCAGGATGAAGGTCACGACTTCTTTCACAGCAGCCGGGTCGAGGTTCTTGAGCTTGGCGTGAGTTTCTTCTTCGCCGTCAACCTTGACCTTGGGGCCGGTGGTCACGTGGGTGGTCAACTTGGCTTCAGCGTCGGCCTTGCCTTTGTATTTTTCGGCCACTTTCTTCCACGACGGACCCGTTTTGTCTTTGTCAGCGGCGTGGCACTTGCTGCACTTGCTGTCTTTGATCGACGCTTCGGCGTCAGCGTAAGCGGCGGTCGACACACCCATGGCCATGACGGCAGCGGCGAGCAAAGAGAAAGTTAATTTCTTCATAAAAGTTCCTATAAAAAGTTGAACAAAATGTGCAAGAACCAACCAGAATGGTAGGCATCCTTTTGCCTTACCGACTGTGGACTGGGGTCCACCTTACCAGGCGGTCGAATCGGGCAATCCACGCGGGTGTAACGCCTGCCATTGGCCGCGCGTTGACGATTCTAAGAACGGCGCTTGCTGTCTTGGTCGTTAAATGCCTGTTATTTGATGTAGGTCATATTTTTCGTTTGATCAGCCGGGTCTGATGCGGGCGGCAGTGGAAAAATACCCGACCATGTTGTTCCTGAAAACCCGTGTGGTCGTGGTGGCTGCTGGCCGTCTGGTGCTGCGTCAGTTGCTGGTGACGCTGTGCTTGTTGACTGTGGCCACGCCGCTGTGGGCCAATACCCATTTGCTGCCGATCCGCATTGGCATTCCGCACAAGACGCTGGCGCTGGATTATTTTTTGATCGACGATTTTCGTCAGTACCTGGAGTCGCGCCTGAACCATCCCGTTGAGGCCGTCGTACACGGACGCTTCAACAATTCCACGACCGAGTTGTACCGCTCCAAGCTCGACTTTGCCTGGGTTACCGACTACCCCGACAACCAGTTTCAGGACCAGGTGCGTCTGGTGGCGGTGCCGTTGTACAGCGGGCGACCCTTTTCGTCGTCGTATCTGATCGTCTCGGCACACAACACACAGACGAAGTCATTGATGCAGTTGAAGGGTGCGGTATTCGCCTTTGCAGACCGGCAACCCAACGGCAGCTATCTGGATATTCGCTACCAGTTGCTGATGGCCGGCGAGAACCCGGAGCGCTTTTTTGGCAAGGTGTTTTTCACCAAGTCGCACAAGGACGTGATCAAGGCGGTGGCACTCGGCTTGGCGCACGCCGGTGCGGTCGACAGTGTGATTTGGGACGCCATGGTCAAGCAGGATCCGCACTTGACGGCGCTCACAAGGGCGATTGCCCGCTCTGCCGAATACGGTGCACCGGCGTTTTTGGCCAACCGGCAGGTGAGTCCGCAAGACTTTGACGCCTTGCAGCGGCTGTTGCTAACTATGGACCAGGACGAGCAAGGCAAGGCATTGCTGGCGCGTATGCGCGTCGACAAGTTCGTCACTGGCGACGAGCACGTTATTTACCAACGGCAGTACGAGATGCGGCGTGCTTTGGGCGAGCAATGATGAAGCGTTTTTTTGACCTGAGTCTGCGCTACAAGATTCCAATCTGGGGCAGCTTCATCATCGTCGTGACGACGGCGCTGGTGTCGCTGTCGCTGGTGTACAAGGCCTACGACGACCTGCGCGAGAACCTGTTGGCCAGCTCGGCCAGTCTGGCACATCGGCTGGCCGAAGACCTGTTTCACCCGATGATGGAAGATGACTTGTGGAAGGCGTTCGAAATCATCAACGCGCCGCTGGTGGCCTCGCATGCGCGCGACGTGCTCAGACCCAAAATCATCCTGATTCTCGACAATGAACTGAAGGTGGTGTCGTCGACCGACCCGATGTTGATTCCGATGGGCACCGCGGTGGACCGCTTGACACCCGAGTACAGCATGTTCGTGCAGCGCATTGGCGAGTCAAAAAACTTGCCGAGCCCGACCTATGACATGCAGGACGAGAAAAATTTTTACATCGCCGCGCCAATCGTCCACGACGGCTTTACGCTGGGCACGCTGATCGTGGTGCACGCCAAGGATGAGATTCTTTGGCCGAAGTTTTTCAAGATCTTGATCCATGGCGCAACCATGGGGGTGATCGCGCTGGCGATCCTGTTGCCGATCAATTGGTACTGGGCGCACCGCACCGCGCGCCCGCTGGTGCTGATTGGCCAGCGCATGAGAGAAAACGACCTGGAAGCGGCGACCCAGGTGGTCGACCAGCTCTACCCTTACCACGATGAGTTGGGCGAATTGTTTCAGGCCTACAAGCGCATGCTGGTGGAGCAAAAGAGCAAGGAGGCGCTGGAGCAGCAGGTAGTGCAATCGGAGCGTCTGGCGGCCGTCGGGCACCTGGCCGCGGGTGTCGCGCATGAAATCAACAACCCCTTGGGCGGCATGCTCACCGCCATCGATACCCTTAACGCCTACGGCGCGATGGACGCGCGCACGGCCAAGACGGTGGCGCTGATCCAGCGCGGCCTCAAGCAGATCAAGGATACCGTCAGCGCTTTGCTGGTGGAGGCGCGGGTACGCAACCGTGCGCTGGAGCCGCAGGACTTTGACGACGTGCACGCGCTGATCGTGCCGCAGGCGCAGAAGAAAGAGCTGCAGTTGCAGTGGCATTGCGAGATGGCACGCGCGGTGCCGCTGCAGGCCAACCAGGTGCGCCAGGTGCTGATCAACCTGTTGCTCAATGCAATCCAGGCGGCCAACGCGCGTGGCCTGGTCGAGTGCCAGGTGCAGGACCAGCAGACGCAGCTGCAACTGTGGGTCGAAAACGACGGCATGGGGTTCACCCCGGAGCAGCGCTCGCATTTGTTCGAGCCGTTTTCACCCTTGAGCAAATCGGGCCAGGGCCACGGTTTGGGTCTGTGGGTGACGTACCAGATCGTGCAGCAGTTGGGCGGCACGATAGACTTGATGCAAGAGGGCGGCCGGGTCCGCTTCACGGTGACCTTGCCACTCGATAACACGAAAGAAGCATGAGTTCGAATCGCATTTGCTTGATTGAAGACGACGAGATCATGGGCGAGGCGGTGTCTGACCGCTTCGAGATCGAAGGGCTGGACTGCACCTGGTTCCAGACCGGTGAAGCGGCGCGCGCGGCGCTAATGAAGGAGCCGTTTGGCGTGGTTATCAGCGACATCAAGCTGCCCGATATCGACGGCGAGCGGCTGTTTCGCGAGATGCGCGACGCTGGCGTCGAGTTGCCGCCGTACATTTTCATGACCGGCTATGGCGCCATCGACCGGGCGGTGGGGCTGCTGAAACTGGGCGCGGAAGATTATTTGACCAAGCCGGTGGATATTCGCGTGCTGATCGAGATGGTGCGCAACATTCTGGCCAAGAATTCGATTGGCGCGGCCGACGCCGAGGGCCAGGCGGTGCTGGGCGTGTCCAAGGCGATGCGCCACATCGAGTCGGTGTTGCCGCGCCTGGTGTCGGACAACATCACGGTGCTGATTACCGGCGAGTCGGGCGTTGGCAAAGAGGTGGTGGCGCGCGCGCTGCACCGCCTGCGCGACCCCGACAGCCTGAAGCCGTTTATCTCAGTGAACTGCGGCGCCATCACCGAGACGCTGATGGAGGCTGAGCTGTTTGGTTACGTCAAGGGCGCCTACACCGGCGCCGTGCGCGACAAAGAGGGTTACTTTGAGCAGGCCGACGGGGGGACCTTGTTTCTCGACGAGGTGGGTGAAATGCCGCTGGCCATGCAGGTCAAGCTGTTGCGCGTCATTCAGGAGCGCAAGGTGGTGCGCGTGGGGTCCGAGAAGCTGATTCCGATCAGCATCAACCTGGTCTGCGCGACCAATCGCAATCTGAAAAAAATGGTCGAAGCCAACGAGTTTCGCGAAGACCTGTTCTACCGCATCAACGTGCTGGAGCTGCAGATACCGCCGCTGCGCGAGCGCAAGGAAGACATCTTGTGGCTGACCGGCATGATGCTCGACGCCGAGGCGGTGCAGCATGGCCGGACCCGGCGTGAGCTGAGTCCGCAGGCCGAGCAGGCGCTGCTGGAGCACCCTTGGCCGGGCAACATCCGCGAGCTGAAGAGTTGCATTGAGCGCGCCTGCATTTTGTCGAGCCAGGCGGTGCTGACGCCGGCCGCCCTGTTTGCTGGTGTGCAAGCCCCGGAGCCCGAAGCCGACTTCGCCGTCACCTCGCTCAACGACTATTTGGGTAGCTACGAGCGTCAGTACATCGAGCAGATTCTCAAGAGCAAACAGGGGCGTATCGCCGAGTCGGCGGCGGTGCTCGGCATCAGCCGCAAGAACCTCTGGGAGAAGATGAAAAAGCTGGGTATCAGCGATGGCAAAGAATAGCGACTGGGCGGCGTTGGTCGGTCTGGCGCTGACGCTGGGTCTGGCCGGTTGCGGCACGCCCGGGCCGGACACGGCGCCTCGCCCAGCGCCGGTGTTTCCAGTGGCCCCAGCGCCAGCACACTACCAGTTTGAGCGCACGCTCTACGCGGCCGACGACCTGGGCAACGACGCCAGTGGTTCTGGCTTTTTGACGGCGCTGGTGGGCGCGCGCCGTGGCGGCGGTCAGGGACTGAGCCGGCCGGTGGCGGTGGCGGCTTACCAGGGGCGGGTGGCGGTGGTCAATTCACTGGATTCAACCTTGAGTTTGTTTGACTTTGCCCAGCGCCGGTTTTCGCGCATCGATTTGGCTGAGGTCGGTGCGCAACGCGCCCCGCTGGGCGTGGCCGTGGACCGCTTTGGCGCTTGGTACGTGGCCGATGGTCTGAGCAACTACGTACTGGTACTCGACGCGCAGGGCCACGTGCAGCGCAAGATTGGTGGGTCGCGCTGGTTGTCGCGTCTGGTCAATGTGGCGGTGGATTCGGACGCGCAGCGCGTTTACGCCATCGATCAGGCACCGGGGCGCGAGCGCGTGCGCGTGTTTCATGCGGCAACGGGGGCGCATCTGCTGGATATTTCTGGCGCTGACACGGCCGCGGGCGCGCTGCACACGCCGGTCGACGCCGCGGTGGGCCGTGACGGGCGCCTCTACGTCGTCGACAGTGGCAACTACCGCGTGCAGGTGTTTGATCGTCAGGGCCAGTACCTGAAGAGCTTTGGCAGCGCCGGCAAGCGGCCCGGGCAGTTTTCGCGACCCAAAGAGGTTGCTGTCGACGCGCAGGGCCAGGTCTACGTGGTCGACGCCACCCACGGCAACGTGCAGGTGTTTGACGCCGACGGTGTCTACCAGTATTCCATCGGCTCGCGCGGCGACCAGGGCGCGCCGGCCACGTACGTCTTGCCGTCGGGCGTGACGGTTGATAGCGACGGGCGTCTGTATGTGCTGGACCAGTGGTACGTCAAGCTTGACGTCTACCGGCCGCTACGCCGGCAAAACCCGTCGCTGCCCGCGCCATTGCCCGCGCCAGTCAACTGAGAACCATCATGTCCAACCCCAAAGTCAAGTCCGCCGCACTGTTTCAGGTTCAATGGCTTGCCAAGATCGCGCTGTGGGTGGCGCTGGTCGCCGCCGCCAGCTTGTTGGTGGCTATTTTTTGGGTCACCGACGATCAGGGCGCGACCTATGGCAGTGTCATCGTCGGGCGCAGCCTGACGCAGCAAAAGCTGGCGCCGGTGATGGTGCTCTTTGGCTTGCTGGTGGTTTGTGTCGCGGCGGCGACGACCTGGCTGATTGCCCTGTACAGCAGCCACCGCATTGCCGGGCCCATGTTTCGCTTTGCCGAGAACGTGAAGGCGATCCACCACGATGCCTTCGCCACGCCGCTGGCGATTCGCCAGACCGACATGTTGCAACGCCAATGGCAAGAGTTTGACGCGGCGCAGCGCCATCTGCGCGAGCACTACGGTGCCTTGCGTGACGCGCTGGTGACCTGCCAGCAGAGCGTGTCAGCCCCCGGCACAGCGGGTGATTGGGCGGCGGCGCTGGCCAAGCTGCAGGAGGTGGAGCGCCGTGTCCACCTCTAAAAAAATCTGGGTCACGTTGCTGGGCGCCACGCTGCTGGGCGCCCTCGGCTGGCTGTACGCGGCCTTTGGCGAGGGGCCGCACCTGATGAACCAGCAATGCAGCCATTGCCACTTGGCCGGCCAAGGCGTCACGCCGGCCAACGCCGCGCGGCTGCTTGGCTCGCAAGAACTGTTATGCGGCATCTGCCACAAGAACGTCAAACGCATGAGCCATCCCAGCGGCTTTGCACCGCGCGCCAAGCCGCCGGCAGATCTGCCGCTGGACTGGAAGGGCGACATGACCTGCAGCACCTGCCACGCGGTACACGCCAGCACGCCGGGCTTGTTGCGCGGCGAGCGACGCGGCAAGGACTTGTGCATGGCCTGCCACGACGCGGCGTTTTTTGCCAGCATGAGAGACGGTGGCGTGTCCTTGCAGCAGTCGGGTCACGCCATTGCTGACATGGCGCAGATGAACAAGCTGACCGACATCGACGCGCTGTCGCTGCAATGTCTGGGTTGCCACAACAACCAAGGCGACGCGCGCGGCGTGCAGGTGACGGCGCTGGGCATCGTGCGCCACGGCAGCGGCGATGCCAACCACCCGATCGGCGTGGCCTACCCGCTGATCTCTAGCGGCTACAAGCCGCGCTCGATGTTGCCCAGCGCAATCTGGCTGCCCAACGGCAAGCTCAGTTGCGTGTCGTGCCACGAACCGTACAAA
>JBBIGT010000066.1:0-12418 GCA_037447395.1 Comamonadaceae bacterium
ACCCCTTACAGTTCACGCTCCAGTCAACGGAGCACATTCATGCATTTGGTTCCACTCGTCACCCTGGCCCTCGTCGCCACATCCAGCGCCGCCTGGGCCGACGGCCCTGCCGTCACGCCCTTGCTGGCGCAGATGGAAAAGGAATGTTCGTCGTGTCACATCGCCTACCGGCCCAACTTTCTGCCCAAGTCGTCGTGGCGGCAGGTGATGGCCAACCTGGACAAACATTACGGCGCCGACGCGTCGCTGCCGCCAGCCGACACCCAGGCGATTGCTGGCTGGCTCGACCAAGTGGCACTCGATGTGGGCGAAGCACCGCCCAATAACCGCATAACCCAATCGTTCTGGTTCAACCGCAAGCACGGCACCAGTCACGTCAAGGCCGACGTCTGGCAACGCGCGTCGGTCAAGAGCCGCAGCAACTGCCAAGCCTGTCACGTCAACGCCGATAAAGGCGACTTCAACGAGCACGCCATCCGTATTCCGCGCTGAGTCAGCGCCGCCACGATCCTGTCACTTCAATCCTTTCATTTCAAACCTCAAGGAGTCTCCATGAAACGCTCACTTTTTTCTCTGTCTGCCGCCACCTTGCTGGCCGTAGCCGCCGCGCTGCCGCTGGCCGCCCAAGCCAACCCGATCCTTGACGGCTACAAGGCCGAAATCAAGGGCACGTTCAGCGCCGCTGCAGGCGAAAAGCTGTACAAAACCGTCGGCCCGAATCAGCTGTCGTGTTCGTCGTGCCACACCGACTCACCCAAGAACGTCGGCAAGCACGCCAAGACCAACAAGGCCATCGACCCGATGGCGCCCAGCGTCAACGCCAAGCGCTTCAGCGACGCCGCCCAAGTTGAAAAATGGTTCAAACGCAACTGCAACGACGCCCTGGGCCGCGCCTGCACGACGCAGGAAAAAGGCGACTTCATGACCTACATGCTGTCGGTCAAATAAGGAGCGCAACATGTCCATCGCTCGCCCCTTGCTGATCATCGCGCTGGCCGCCACGACCTTGTCCGCGCACGCCAAATACAACGGAGAGGACCGCGGCCGCCCCGTCATGCCCTCGGTAGTCAACGCCAAATGGCAGGCCGAATGCAGCAGCTGCCACATGGCGTACCCGCCGGGGCTGCTGCCGGCGGCGTCGTGGAAGAAAGTCATGGCCGGGCTGGACAAACACTTCGGCACCGACGCATCACTGCCCGCCGCCGACGCACAAGAGATCAGCAACTACCTGACCAAATATCCGTCCAACCGCTGGGACTCCAGTGCGGCACCGCTGCGCATCACCGACGGCGAATGGTTCAAGGCCAAGCACCTCAAAGGCGAGATTGCCGCCGAAGTCTGGAAGCGCGCGTCAGTGAAGAGCCCGGGCAACTGCAGCGCCTGCCACAGCGGCGCTGCGCAAGGCGACTTCAATGAACACCTGATTCGCATTCCCAAATAACCCTGGACCCGAGCCGCCATGCAACGCACGCTGATCTGGGATCTGCCCACCCGTTTGTTTCACTGGACACTGGCCAGCAGCTTTGCGCTGGCCTGGCTGACCAGCGAGGGCGACCGCTGGCGCTCGATCCACGTGTTTTTGGGTTATCTGATGCTCGGCCTGGTGGTGTTTCGGCTGATCTGGGGTTTCGCCGGCTCACACTTCTCGCGCTTTGCCAGCTTCTGGTTTGGTCCGAAAGCAGCGCTTGATTACCTCAAGCAGGTGTTGTCCGGCCACGCGCCACGCCACGTCGGCCACAACCCGACGGGTAGCGTGGCGATCTACATCCTGCTGGCGCTGGCGCTGCTGGTGAGCGTCAGCGGCATCGTCACGCTCGGCGGCGACGAGCAACAAGGGCTGGCCTCGGGCTGGTTCACTTTTGCCCAGGTGCAGGTCATCAAAAAGCTGCACGACCTGGGCGCCACGCTGATGCTGCTGGTGGTCTTTGGCCACATCACCGGCGTCGTCGTCGAGAGTGTCTTGCACAAGGAAAACCTGGCCCGCTCGATGGTCACCGGTTTTAAACAGGCCGCGCTCGGCACCCCCATCGCACAACCGCGGGTCGCCATCGCCGTGCTGATGTTGCTGGCGATGATCGGTTTTGGCGGCTGGTGGTTTTATTACGCGATTTGCGTTAAAATCGACAGCCAGGCCTGGCACGTCAAGCTCGAAAGTGGCATTGGCGAAGAGCCGCATGTCAAATTTGTTGGCAAACAATTGCCCGACAACAAACAATGGCGCGACGAATGTGGCGCCTGCCACGCGGTGTTCTACCCGGCACTGTTGCCGGCGCGGTCGTGGCAAAAGATGATGGCCGAGCAAAACCAGCACTTTGGCACCGATCTCGGTTTTGACGCCGCCACCACCACTGCGATCCTGAAGTTCATGGTCGACAACGCTGCTGAAAAGCACGCGATCGAAGCGGCTTTCAAAATCGAGCAATCGATCCCGAAAGAGTCCAGCCCACTGCGCATCACCGAAACGCCTTACTGGATCAACAAGCACCGCGAAATTGCCGCCGCCGATTGGGCCAACCCGATGGTCAAGAGCAAAAACAACTGCGCCGCCTGCCACAGCGATGCCGACGACGGCTGGTTTGAAGACGCGGCCATGCATATCCCGCCAGCGCCCAAAGCCAGCGCCGCGGCATCCAGCACCGGGTGACGCAACAACATCGTGCGCGGGATGAGCCCGGCCAGATGAGCCGGCGCAGCCTTGTGGCGATAATCCGGGACTCACTTCAATTACCCAGAATCGTCATGACTCACTCCAGCTCCGGCGGCGCGTTCGCGCCGCTGCAAAACGAAACCTTCCTGCGCGCTTGCCTGCGCCAGGCCACCGACTACACGCCAATCTGGATGATGCGCCAGGCCGGCCGCTTTCTGCCGGAGTACCGCGCCACCCGCGCCAAGGCCGGCAGCTTCATGGGTTTGGCAACCAATGTCGACTACGCCACCGAAGTCACCATCCAGCCGACAGAGCGCTTCCCGATCGACGCGGCGATTCTGTTCAGCGACATCCTGACGGTACCCGACGCCATGGGCCTGGGACTGTCTTTTGCCGAAGGTGAAGGCCCCAAGTTCGCCACCGCGGTGCGCGACGAAGCAGCGGTCGCCAAACTGGCCGTGCCTGATCTGGACAAGTTGCGCTACGTGTTCGATGCCGTCACGTCGATTCGCAAAGCCTTGAACGGTCGGGTGCCGCTGATTGGTTTTTCTGGCAGCCCGTGGACGCTGGCCTGCTACATGGTCGAAGGCGGCAGCTCGGACGAATACCGCCTGGTCAAGACCATGCTCTACAGCCGCCCGGACCTGCTGCACCGCATTTTGCAGATCAACGCCGACGCCGTAGCGCAGTACCTGAACGCGCAAATTGAAGCCGGCGCGCAAGCGGTGATGGTGTTTGACAGCTGGGGCGGCGTGCTGGCCGACGGTGCGTTCCAGGAATTCAGCCTGGCTTACAGCCGCCGGGTGCTGGCGCAACTGCACAAGACCTACAACGGCGCGACTATCCCGAGCATTCTGTTTACCAAAGGCGGAGGCTTGTGGCTCGACGAAATGGAGCGCCTGGACTGCAACGTGCTGGGCGTCGACTGGACAGTCAACCTGGGCGAGGCGCGGGCCATCGTTGGCGGCAGCAAGGCCTTGCAAGGCAATCTCGACCCCAACGTGCTGTTTGCACCACCAGCGGCGATCGAGGCCGAAGTCGTCAAGGCGCTGAAGTCGTTTGGCACGCCCTACACCGGCACGGGCAACGGCCCGACGCACATCTTCAACCTCGGCCACGGCATCAGCCAACACACGCCGGTAGAGCACGTGACGGCGCTGGTCGAGGCGGTACACCAGCATTCACGGGCCATGCACGGCGCTTGCTGAGCCGGACGTTGCTGTAGCACTTTTTCACCGGTTTGCGTCACGCTGACAACATTTTTTTTGCGACTTATGCACAAAATTTGCTCACTGACATCGATCCAAAGGATGTCTATGCGTTTGCCGCTATCAATCAACTAGCACTTTTAACTCATTGATTTATAAAGATTTTTAGTTTTGCATCCTATTTGAGCAATCTAACGAAAGCCTTGATTTACAAGGCCTGGTGACGACTATCGACGAGCTATCAACAAAGTTATCCACAGTCGCACTGAACGACTTGCAAATCTTAAAAAAATCAATGGGTTAACGGTTTTTTCACCAGTTCACTTGAACTAAACCCGGCAACCTGCACCGCCCATGAGCACCTTGACGGCTGTCATGGTTCAGACGCCGGCGTACAGCCAGATCACCGGCCCGCTGAGCTATTTGAGCGACACAGCGCTGTCCGCCGGCACGCTGGTGCGTGTGCCTTTGGGACAACGTCAGGTGCTCGGCGTGGTCTGGGACACCGCCGCATCGACCGCAGCCGACGGCCAGGCCAGCGGGCTCGACGCCGCGCGCTTGCGGCCGATCAGCGAAGCGCTTGCCTTGCCACCGCTGGCGGCGTCGTGGCGCTCCTTGATCGATTTTGCGGCGCGCTATTACCAGCGCTCGGTCGGCGAAGTGGCCCTGGCCGCGCTGCCGCCACAATTGCGCGACTTGAGCGGCCTGCAGTTGGCCCGGCGCCTCAAGGCCAAAAACAAAGAGGGGGCGCAGGCTGAGGCAGCTCAGCCACCCGCCACACCAAAGCTGCCCGAACTGACCGGCGAACAGTGTGCCGCCCTCGAGCAGTTTCGCGCCCAGAGCGGGCCATTTTTGCTGTTTGGTGCCACGGGCAGCGGCAAGACCGAAGTCTTCATGCGCTGCGCTGCCGACGTGCTGGCCACGTCAGCGCAGGCGCAAGTTCTGGTGATGGTGCCCGAGATCAACCTGACGCCGCAGTTGCAAGAGCGCTTTCGGGCACGCTTTTGCGGCCAGTTTGGCGAACACGCCGTGGTGTCGCTGCACAGTGGCATGACGCCGGCGCAGCGCCTGAAGAGCTGGCTGGCCGCGCACCAGGGGACTGCGCGGATCGTGCTGGGCACGCGCATGGCCGTATTGGCGTCACTGCCGGGCTTGCGTTTGATCGTCGTCGACGAGGAGCACGACCCCAGCTACAAGAGCCACGAGGGCGCGCGTTACTCGGCACGCGACCTGGCGGTCTACCGCGGGCGGCTCGACGCCGCCCGGGTCATGCTCGGGTCGGCAACACCGTCGCTGGAGAGCTGGTATCACAGCCGCCCGGCCAGCGAAGGCGGCCGCTATCAACGGCTGCACATGCCCAGCCGCGTCGGCGCCAACGCCGCCGCGCCGCTGGTGCGCCGCGTCGACATGAATCACCAACCCAAGGGCTGCGTCATTGCGCCGCCGCTGCTGGCGGCCATCGCCCAGCGTATCGCCGCGGGTGAGCAAAGCATGATTTTGCTCAATCGCCGCGGTTACGCGCCGGTGCTGAGCTGCCCGGACTGCGACTGGAAAAGCACCTGCCCGCATTGCAGCGCCTACCGTGTGTTTCACAAAATCGACCGCACGCTGCGTTGTCACCACTGCGGTCTGGCCGAGCCGGTACCCCGCGCCTGCCCGGATTGCGGCAACGTCGATATCGCTGGCGTGGGCCGTGGCACCGAGCGTCTGGAAGAGCAGATGGCCTTGTTGCTCAGTGGCATCGCCCGGCCCGACGGCAGCGCCGTGCGCATTGCCCGCATTGACGCCGATACGACGCGGCTGAAGGGCGCACTGGAGTCGCAACTGGCGCAAGTCCACGCCGGCGACGTCGACGTGTTGGTGGGCACGCAGATGATTGCCAAGGGGCACGACTTTCGCCGCATCACGCTGGTGGCCGCCATCAACCCGGACGGCGCCTTGTTCTCCAGCGACTTTCGTGCGCCGGAGCGGCTGTTTTGTTTGCTGATGCAAGCAGCCGGCCGAGCCGGGCGCGACGCCCACAGCGGGCAGCACAGCGAAATGTGGCTGCAGACGTTTCATCCGACGCACCCGTTGTTTACGGCTCTCAAGTGCAACGACTACCCGGCCTTTGCCCAGTCGCAGTTGCACGAGCGCCAACTCGCCGGCATGCCACCGTTCAGCTTTCAGGCACTGGTGCGCGCCGAAGCGCGCACCCAGGCCGCGGCGCAGACCTTTCTGAATCTGGCCAGTGCGGCCGGTCAACAGGCCGACAGCACGGCGCGCTACTTGTCACAGGTGACGCTGTACCCAGCCGTGCCGATGGGCATCCAGCGCGTGGCCAACGTCGAGCGTGCGCAGATGTTGGTGGAGAGCCCGTCACGCAGTGCGCTGCAACGGTTTTTGGGCGCCTGGCAACCGCTGCTGCAAGCGCAGCGGGCGCGACCCGAATGCAAGGGTTTGCTGCGCTGGGCCGTCGACGTCGACCCGCTGTTGATTTAGGCGTCGGGCGGCTCAGGCGGCCTTGGTGGCAATGATGACCTGGAAGTTGCCAAAAAACACCACTTGCCGCTCGCAGGTGATGCCGGGCATGGCTTGGAGCATGTCCACCGGGTCATGCGTGCTCCAGAGCGCCAGACCGTAGGGCTCAAAGACCTTGAAATAGGTCCAGCTCAGGGCGCGCAGCACCCACGGACGCGGTTTATGGAACTCACCGAGAAACAACTTGCCGCCAGGTTGCAACACGCGGATGGCTTCCTTGAGAGCCTCGCCTTTGAGGTGGTGTGGCAATTCATGCAGCAAGAAGAACATGACATTGGCCGACACCGACGCATCAGGCTGCTTCATGGCGATGGCGTTGTCCTGCACGTAGACCATTTTGTCGGCGTAGGCGCCGAGTTTGCGTTCGGAGTGTTCGAGCTCGTTCTTGATGATGTCGGCAACGACGATCTGGCCGGCACCGGCGGCCACCGACGCCTCGACCACGCGCGGCATCACGTTGCCAAACGCGCACGACGTGATCAGCGCCTTCTTGCCACGCAGGTCCATCCGGTTGAGGCCGTCGACAATGATCGACACCAGGCGGCTGTACTGGAACAACAGAATGCCGGCGATGATCGGCTGATAGTCGACCAGACGAATCAGGCGCATATCAGAATAAATCGGGTACACATGCGCTGCTTCATGCTGCAGGCGACCCAGCGCGCCACGCATCAACAGCGCGCCGCGCGTCATGGTGAAAAAAAACAGCGCGGTCGCCGAGAGCACCACCACCAACGCCACCATGCTGTAAGTCATCCAGTTTGCCATTTCAGTCCTTTGCTCGACGCGTTCCTTGTGGGAAGGTCTGTCGTTTTTGAAGAGCCGCCATTAGACCTTCGCGGGCGAATCAAAACTTGAGCTAAATCAGGTTTTTGGCAAAAACTCGTCAGACCAACAAGGCCACCGCCACCGAGAAGGTAACAAAAGCCGCGGCCGTCGACACCAGGATGATGCGCGCGATGCGCCCGTTGTCGGCGCCAAAGCGCTCGGCCAGCAATGAGACGTTGCTGGCGCTGGGCAGCGCCGCCACCAGCACAATCGTCACCAGGGCAAAATGCCCCAGGGGCAACCCCAGCCGGATCAGGACCGCGCCCGTCAGCAACACCAGCAAGGGGTGCAGAAATAGCTTCAGCAGGGCCACCGGCAGGTAGTCGTCCAGCCGCGGCGCCGGCGTGTGCCCGGCGGCGGCCAGCAGCTGCGAGCGCGCCAGCACAGCACCAATCGTGAACAGCGCCACCGGTGAGGCGGCGTCGGCCAGCATGCCCACCACCTTGCCCACCGGCGCCGGCAGCTCCCAACCCAGCAGTGACACCAGCGCGCCGAGCAAAATGGACCACGGCAGCGGATTGGCCAGCACGCCTTTGAGCGCGTTCTTCAGTGCCTTGGCCGCGCCATGCTCGTCGGCGCCGTCTAGGCGCGACAGGGCGATGCACAGCGACGTAACGACGATCATGTCGATGACCATCGTCAAAATCGTCGGGCCGGCGGCCGACGCGCCAAGCAGCGCCACCAACAAGGGCACGCCCATGAAGCCCGAATTGGGAAACGCCGCCACCAGCGCACCAAATGCGGCGTCGTTCCAGCCGACGCGCGCGTTCAGACTGGTGGCCACGGTAAAAGCGACCAGCGTCAAGCTGCACAGCAGCCAGGTCAACGCCACCGACGCATCAAGCAACTGCTCGATCGGCGTCGTCGCGCCAAATCGATAGAGCATGCACGGCAAGGCAAAAAACAGCACAAAGCCGTTCAGACCGGCAATCGCTTCCAACGGCAACATGCGCCGGCGCGCCGCCAGATAGCCGCACAGGACCAGCGCAAAAAATGGAAAGGTGATGACGAAGATTTGCAGCACGCGCCAGATTGTCGCTATTGCACGACTTTGACCAGTTGCCCCACCGTCGGCGCACCGCCGCCATAGTAGCCGTTGATCAAGCGCAGCTGCCGCTGGGCGTCGGGCAGCGGCGAGCTGCGCGCCAGTTGCGCAAACCCCCCCGCCGGGAACGCCACCATTTGCAACACCCAGGGCTTGGCGGCGGCTCGATCCGCCACCGACAGCGGGCGAAAACTCGCTTGCGCCGCTTTCAAGGCGTCACTTGCGCCGCGCAACGCCGCCGCGTCCTTGGCCAGCGATCTCAACAAATACACCGTGGCGTTGGGTCCGGTCACCAGGGTCACGTCAACGTTCTGCGGCTGGCCTTGGGCGTCGGAGCGACGACCGACAAAGTGCGTCGCTGGCAGCCCGTTGAGCGTCAGGGGCTGGCTTTTTCCCTGGGTCGGTTTGATGACGCTGCGAATCACCGCGTCGTGGTGGGTGCCGGCCTGTTTGGGGATAACCTGCACGACCAGTCCGGCGTCACCGGCGGCGTTGACCAGCACCAACTGCTCGGCGCCGTTCTGGATCGTCCAGCCCGCCGGCGCGGTCACCGCGATGCCCAGCGCCGGATGATAAAAATTGCCGCCGCGCACCAGCCCCTGTTCGGCTGAGTCGCCAAAGTTCAGTCCACGCAACGCTTGCAGGTAGCGCCCGCGCCCCTCGTCGACGTAGTTGCCGCGGTACTGATCGGCCAACGCGGTAATTTGCTGCAAACGCTGGTCGTTACTCGGGTGCGAGGCCAGCCAGTTGTTGCCGCTGGGCGCGGCGCGACCCGCCGCACGGGCCTGATCGGCGGCAAAGCGCTCCTGATCTTTGAGAGCGCCGATGACACGAACCATGTGGCGCGGATCAAAGGCGTTGCGCGCCAGGTATTCGGCACCCAGCGTGTCGGCCTGCAACTCTTGCTCGCGACCGTACGAGGCGATGAAACCGGCGGCGGCAGTTTGCGAGACGTCGCTGGCCAGACGTCCGGCGCCACTGACGCCCTGGCTTTCCAGCACCACCCCCAACACAGTGGCCGCCAGCACGCCCAAGCCGGCGTCTTGTTGCCGGGTGGCGCGCTGCGCACCGTGACGCGCCGTGACATGGCCGATCTCGTGGCCCATGACGCCGGCGAGCTCGGCCTCGGACTGCAAATAGGCCATGATGCCGCGCGTCACGTAAACGTAGCCGCCGGGCAGCGCAAAGGCGTTGATCTCCGGGCTGTCGAGCACGGTGAAATGCCACTGCAGTTGCTCGCGATGCGACAACTTGGCCAGGCGTTGCCCCAGCTGGTTGACATACGCTTGCACACGCGCATCTTTGACCACACCGTACTCCTGCAGCACCTGCTGGTGGGCTTTGGTACCCTCGGCCACTTCATCCTGTTCGCTCATCACCGAGCGCTCGGCCTGGCCCGTCACCGGGTTGACCACGGCGCTGCCACAGCCGACCAGCAAACTGCCAGCCAACAACCACGCGAACGACGAACAACGCATACCGATTCTCCAAAGTTGCACTTTCCGATAATCATCGCATGACCAGCACACCGAAACTTCCGTTCAACCATTTGCCGCTGAACCCGGCCACACTGGACAACCTGACGCAACTGGGTTACGTCACCATGACACCGATCCAGGCGGCCAGTCTGCCCGCCACGCTGGCCGGGCGCGACCTGATCGCCCAGGCGCAGACCGGTAGCGGCAAGACCGCCGCTTTTGGCCTGCCACTGCTGGAGCGGCTGAACCCACGCCGCTTTGCCGTGCAGGCGCTGGTGTTGTGCCCGACGCGCGAACTGGCCGACCAGGTCAGCGGCGAAATCCGCCGCCTGGCGCGCGCGCTGGACAACATCAAACTCGTCACGCTGTGCGGCGGCGTGGCCTTGCGCGGGCAACGCGCGTCGCTGGACAACGGCGCCCACATCGTCGTCGGCACACCAGGGCGCGTGCTCGACCATCTGGCGCGTGGCAGCTTGCAGTTGGACGCCCTGCGCACGCTGGTGCTCGACGAGGCCGACCGCATGCTCGACATGGGGTTTCTCGACGACATCGTCAGCGTCACCCAACACTGCCCGACCGAGCGCCAGACGCTGCTGTTCTCGGCCACCTACCCGGCGGGCATCGACGCGCTGGCACGTCAGTTTATGCGCGCGCCCGAACGCGTGACCGTCACCGCAGAAGCCAGTCAGAACAGCATCGAGCAGCGCTTTTACGAAGTGACCCGCGGCACGCGTTTTGCCGTCGTCGTACAGCTGTTGAACCACTTCCGTCCGATCAGCACGCTGGCGTTTTGCAACACCAAACAGCAGTGCGACGCGCTCGCCGCGCACTTGCAGCAGGCCGGTTTCAGTGCCCTGGCGCTGCACGGCGACCTGGAACAGCGCGAGCGCGACCAGGTGCTGGCACGCTTTGCCAACCGCAGCGTCTCGGTGCTGGTGGCCACCGACGTGGCCGCGCGCGGCATCGACATCAAGGAGCTGGAGGCGGTCGTCAACGTCGACATCACGCCGGACCCTGAAGTGCACGTCCACCGCATCGGCCGCACCGGCCGCGCCGGCGAAACCGGCCTGGCACTGAGCCTGGCCAGCCTGCCCGAGATGGGCGCAGTCGGCAAGATTGAGCAATACCAGAACGCGCCATCGGTCTGGCACAAGCTTGAAGAACTCACGCCGACCGGCTCCGGCCCCATGCTGCCGCCAATGGTCACACTGCAAATTCTCGGTGGCCGCAAAGAAAAGATCCGTCCCGGCGACGTACTCGGCGCGCTCACCGCCGACGGCCAATTCGGCCGCGAGCACATCGGCAAAATCAGCGTCACCGACTTCACCACTTTTGTGGCGGTGCAACGCGACATCAGCTTGCAAGCCCTGCAAAAACTGGGTGCTGGCAAGGTCAAGGGCAAAAGCGTCAAAGTGCGCTTGCTCTAGGGTCGACGTGTCAGACAACTTCTGACACGCGGTCGCGCCAGACGCCGACTTCAGAATCAATTACCATGGCGTTACAGTGCTTTTCAATGGATTGCCATCGGCACACCTTGATCTACCTCGACTGGAGCCCCGCATGAAGCGTTCGTCCACCGCCAACCCGTTCAGCCTGATGATGGAGCCCGAGCGCGTGCTCGACGCGATGTCGCGCTCCGAGCAACTGCGGGCCCTGCGCCGCCACGAACTGCACCCGCTGGACAAGCCGCTGATCCCCTACGCCTGCGACGCGGCAGCCAGCCGCCAAGCCTTTGACGCCCTGATCGACGCGCAGGCACCCGACGCGCTGGACGACTACCTGCTCAATTAACGGCGATAATCAGCGCCTTTTTCAACCTGCTGGAGCCCGTCAGACCATGGCCAAAGAATTCCGTACCGAAGCCGACCGCAAAGCCACCCCCCGCCCCGTCGCGCCCAAAGGCGTGTGCTACACCGCCCCGCACGGGCAAAAGCGCAGCCTGGAGCGCGGCGTCGCCACCAACAACAAGAAGAACCCCGGCAAGCGCTGCCATCAAGGCGGCTAATTACCCGCCAGCATTAAAAAACGGCCGTCAAGGCCGTTTTTTAATTGCCGCGTAGCAAAATTTCACATATTGCGCCGGTACTGCCCGCCCACCTCGAACAGCGCCGCGGTGATCTGGCCCAGCGAGCACACGCGCACCGCGTCCATCAACACCTCGAACACGTTGGCGTTGTCGATCACCGCCTGCTTCAGGCGCGCGAGCATCTGCGGTGACTCCTTGGCGTGACGCGCGTGGAAGTCGGCCAGGCGCTTGAGCTGGCTTTGCTTTTCTTCTTCGGTAGAGCGCGCCAGCTCGAGCTTGTCGAGTACCGCGTCGCCGTGCGGGTTGCGGAACGTGTTGACGCCGATGATCGGCAGTTCGCCGGTGTGTTTGAGCATTTCGTAATGCATCGATTCGTCCTGTATCTTGCCCCGCTGGTAGCCGGTCTCCATGGCGCCGAGCACGCCACCGCGCTCGGTGATGCGCTCGAATTCTGACAGCACGGCCTCTTCCACCAGCTCGGTGAGTTCCTCGATGATGAACGCGCCCTGGTTCGGGTTCTCGTTCTTGGCCAGACCCCACTCGCGGTTGATGATGAGCTGGATGGCCATGGCGCGCCTGACGGAATCTTCGGTCGGCGTGGTGATCGCTTCGTCAAACGCGTTGGTGTGCAGGCTATTGCAGTTGTCGTAGATCGCAATCAGCGCC
>JBBIGT010000067.1:0-12400 GCA_037447395.1 Comamonadaceae bacterium
CTGGGCGCGCCAGCTCCACCAGCAACTGCGCCACCGCCCGCGGTCGGCCAGGCAGCACAAAGCGTGCGGACAGCAGATCGGTCGGATTCAACGGCGTCATTTCGTGGCGGGCAATAGTTTGGCAAAAGCGCTGGCCATGGCGGTCGATTGTGGCGCATTCACCGGGCCACGCCGCGCGGTCGATTTCGCCGCGCCGGCGCCGTCAGCGCCGCCGCGGGCCGGCGCGTGGGCCAACTTCATCGTCAGGGCGATGCGCCGGCGCGCGCTGTCGACCTCGACGACGCGCACCCGCACAACGTCGCCGGTCTTGACCACCGAGCGCGCGTCGGCGACAAACTTGTCGGCCAACTGGCTGACGTGCACCAGCCCGTCCTGATGCACGCCGAGGTCGACAAACGCGCCAAACGCGGCAACGTTGCTGACCGTGCCTTGCAACACCATGCCAGGCTTCAGGTCGGCGATGTCGTGCACCCCGTCGGTAAAGCGGGCAACGCGAAAGTCGCCGCGCGGATCACGCCCCGGGCGCTCCAGCTCGCCAATGATGTCGCGCACGGTGATGACGCCGAATTGCGCATTGGCGAACAACTCGGGGCGCAGCGCGCGCAGCATCTCGGCGCGGCCCATCAAGGCGCTGACCGGCTGACCGGTGTGCGCCAGAATACGCTCGACCACCGGATACGTTTCCGGGTGCACGCCGGTCATGTCCAGCGGGTTGCTGCCGCCGCGGATGCGCAAAAAGCCAGCGCATTGCTCAAACGTCTTTGGCCCCAGGCCGCTGACTTGCAGCAAGTCCTGGCGGCTGGCAAACGCGCCATGCGCCTCGCGCCAGCGCACCACGGCGGCGGCGACACCGGCTGACAGGCCCGACACCCGCGTCAGCAGCGGCACGCTGGCGGTGTTCAGGTCAACACCGACCGAGTTGACGCAGTCCTCGACCACCGCGTCAAGCGCCTTGGCCAGCGCCACCTGGTTGACGTCGTGCTGGTACTGGCCGACGCCGATGGCTTTGGCGTCGATCTTCACCAGTTCGGCCAACGGATCCTGCAGGCGCCGGGCAATGCTGGCGGCGCCGCGCAGGCTCACGTCAACGTCGGGCATCTCTTGCGAGGCAAAGGCACTGGCCGAATAGACCGACGCACCGGCCTCGCTGACTACTACTTTTTCTATAGCTTTCAGCGCTTTATCTGCATGGGCTGCAACCCTATTTTTCATTAAATCGATGAGGTCGGCAGCGAGCTTGTCGGTCTCGCGGCTGGCGGTGCCGTTGCCGATTGCGATCAGGTTGACCCCATGTTCTTGACACAGCGCGTCCAGCGTCTGCAACGCGCCGTGCCAGTCGCGCCGCGGCTCGTGCGGGTATACGGTGGCGGTGTCGACCAGCTTGCCGGTGGCGTCAACGACGGCCACCTTGACGCCAGTGCGGATGCCCGGATCCAGCCCGAGCACGACGCGTGGCCCGGCCGGCGCGGCCAGCAACAGGTCGCGCAGGTTGTCGGCAAACACCTTGACAGCCACCGCCTCGGCGGCCTCGCGCAGGCGGGCAAACAGGTCGCGCTCGGTCGACAGACTGAGCTTGACACGCCAGGTCCAGGCGACGCATTTGCGCAGCAGGTCGTCGGCGGCACGGCCCTGGTGGCGCCAACCCAGCCACGCGGCGATGCGCGCTTCAGGTGGCGCCAGTTGATTGACCGACGCCGCACGCGCCGGCGCGCCTTCTGGCAGGGCCAAGCGGGCGTCGAGGATGTCCAGAGCGCGGCCGCGAAATACCGCCAGTGCCCGGTGCGACGGCACGCGCGCCATCGGCTCGCGGTAGTCGAAGTAATCGCGAAAGCGCGCCACCTGGGCGTCGTCGGCGTTCTGGCCGTCGCGCAGTTGCGCCTGCAGCACGCCGTTGGCCCACAGCCATTCGCGCAAGTCCTGCACCAGTTCAGGCGCTTGTGCCCAGCGCTCGCTGAGCAGGTCACGCACGCCATCGAGCACCGCCGCCACGGTCGAAAAATCGGCCGGCTTGTCGTCACCGGCCGGCACCGCTTGCGCCGGCACCACAAAGGCCAGCGCCTGCGCGGGCGGATCCAGGCGCGGGTCGGCCAGCAAGGCGTCGGCCAGTGGTTCGAGCCCGGCTTCGATGGCCAGCTGGCCCTTGCTGCGGCGCTTTTGCTTATACGGCAGGTACAGGTCCTCCAGCGCCTGCTTGCTCGACGCCGCCTGCAGCGCCGCCAACAGCTGCGGCGTCAGCTTGCCCTGCGCGTCGATGGCTTTGACGACGGCCTGCCGACGCTCGTGCAGTTCGCGCAAATAGCTCAGGCGCGCGTCGATCTCGCGCAGCGCCACGTCGTCGAGCCCCGCGGTGGCCTCCTTGCGGTAGCGGGCGACAAACGGCACCGTGGCACCGCCGTCGAGCAAGTCGACGGCAGCCTGAACCTGGGTTTGCTTGACGCCAATTTCGGCGGCAATCTGGGTGATGATTTTTTGCATGGAGCGCGGGCCGGTCGGCGAGTCGTCAACCTGAAAAACGAGGGCGCGAGTGTGCCACAGCGCCCCAGCCAACCAAACGCCGCATTGACGCCGCGCTGGCGACGTAAAAAACAGTAAGAAGCAGCACCGCCGTCGTGCCATTGCAACACCCGGTTCAGGCCCCAAGGCATCGGCCCCATGGGCTGGAATCACCAATTCATTCAGGTAGTTGCGCGTCACAGCTCACAAAATACTTGAAAATGATAGCTTTACTGGTATATTCCGCCTCACAGGGCGTGCGCCATCGGCGCGTGACAGACCGGCTTACACAACTGGCAACAAGGTTACATTCGTTTTGAACATCGCTGAATCAGAGGACATCCGCAACAAGCTGTTGGTAGCGCGTCTGCCGGCCATGCCGCAGATTTTGCTCAAGCTGATGGACTTGTGTCAGGACGACGACGCTGGCATGGCCGAGTTTGCCAAGCTGGTGGCCAACGACGCCGGCATGGCCAGCCGCATGATGGCCATCGCCAACAGCGCCGCCTACCAGCGCGACGTGCGCAAGGTCGGCCTGGTGCAGGCGCTGAGCACGCTGGGGCTGGACATGATCAAGACGATGATCATCTGCGAGTCAGTGTTCCAGACGTTCAACGGCTTTCCGCACACCAGCAGCACCGACTTGCGCGGCTTCTGGCGCCATTCGCTGACCACCGCCGTGATGGCCCGCGACATCGCCAAGGCCATGAAATACGCGCAGGTCGAAGAAGCTTACTTGGCTGGCTTGCTGCACGACGTCGGTCGCCTGGCCCTGCTGGCGGCGGCGCCCGAAGGCTATCGCTTCGATTTCCACAAGCCCGACGACAGCAAGCTGTGCGGCTTTGAACTGCGCACGGTGCGCATCACTCACCCCGAGGCCGGCGCCTGGCTGGTCGAGCGCTGGGCGCTGGACTCGTTTCTGGCCGACAGCGTGCTTTACCACCACGAAGAAGCGCATCGCGTCAGTAACGCGCATCCGCTGGTGCGCATCGTGCATCTGGCCAACAACGTCGCCTTGGCGCCGATCGACGACACGTTGCCGGCCGGGTTTGGCGCCGTCTGCAAAATCGCCGACGCCGACCTGCGGGCCATCCAGCTGGCCGCCAACGAGCAAGTTCTGAAAGCCGCCGACTTGTTGGGCATCGATCTGACTGGCCTGGACGAGTTGGCCGCGCAGACGCCGGTCGACGTGCCCGCAGGCCCTCCGCCCAACCCCTTGCAGCAGCGCATGAGCGAGGAAATCCGCAACCGCGCTCTGGTCACCGAACTCAGCCAGCTTTTTGCCCGCCAGGACGGGCAGCCGCAGCTGCTCGACAGCGTGCGCCAGAACGCCCGCATCATGTTCGACCTGGAAGACACGGCGGTCTTCATGTTCAGCGACGCCAACCAGTCGCTGGTCGGCGTCTCGATGGGCGAGCAGCGCCAGCGGCTGGCCGATTTTTCCGTGCCGGTGAACGCCGGTGGTGTCGTCGCCGAATGTGTCCTGCAAAAGCGCGCGGCCATCATCAATCGCAACCACGACCTGCTCAACGTCAACGAAGAGCAGTTGCTGCGCGCCTTCGACGCCGACTGCCTGCTGTGCATGCCCATTACCAGCGGTTCGCGGTGCTGGGGTATGTTGTTCGCCGGCGTGCCCGGCTGGCGTGCGCTCGAGCTGATGCGCCAAGAAAAATTTCTGCTGGCGTTTGGTAACCAGGCGGGTAACGCCCTGACGGTCGCGGCACAGGACCGCGACCACACCAGCCAAGAAATCGAGAAGTTGCGTGAAGAGCAGTTGGAAAACTCGCGCAAGGTGGTGCACGAGGTCAACAACCCGTTGTCGATCATCAAGAACTACCTTGGCGTGCTCGACGACAAGCTGTCGCGTCAGCAGCCGGTGGACAACGAAATTTCCATCCTCAACGAGGAAATCGACCGCGTCGGCACCATCATCAAGGAGTTCGCCGGCGTCAAACCGCCGGCTGCCAACAGCGACAGCGGCTTTGACATGAATCGCGTCATCAACGACATCGTGCGGCTGTTTCGCGAAAGCAAGTACCTGCCGGCGGGCGTCAAGATCACCGCGCGCGTGGTCGAGCGGCCATGTGAAGTGTCGGGCGCGCCCGAGACGCTCAAGCAGATCCTTGTCAATCTGATCAAGAACGCGGTTGAGGCCTTGCCGCAAGGCGGTCACATCGAGATCATCAACGTCGGCCAGACGCGCATCGACGGGCAAGACTATTTTGGCCTGACAGTGCGCGACTCCGGGCCCGGTTTGCCTGCCGACGTGCTGGCCAAGTTGTTTTCACCGGTGCACAGCAACAAGCCTGGCGAAAACCGGGGCTTGGGGCTGAGCATTGTTCATGGTTTGGTCAAAAAACTTAACGGCCGCATTGACTGCCGTAGTTCGCGCATGGGAGCGAGTTTCGAAATACTATTGCCGCTGCATCGAGTCAAGATGCCGGTTTGAATCCGATGAATCGCAACGAGCCGACGCTGTTGGACTTTCAGCAGTCTGCGAAAGAGGCGCCCACGCAAGCCACGCCAATTCCGGCGCGCTTGTTGCTGGTGGACGACGAGCCACGCATCCTGCGCAGCCTGCTCGACCTGCTTGGCCCGCGTGGCTTTGGACTGGCCAGCGCCAGCGACGGTGCCCAGGCGTTGGACCTGCTGCGGCACCACCCCTTTGACCTGGTGATCCTGGACTTGCGCCTGCCCGACATGAGCGGCCACGACATCATGGCGTTCATCAACGAGCAGAAGATCGACGTCGACGTCATTGTCACCAGCGGTGACAGTGGCATTGATGCGGCGATCGGCGCGCTGAAGCTCGGCGCCTACGACTACCTGCGCAAACCGTACCCGTCCGAAGAGTTGCTCAAGGCTGTGCACAACGCCCTCAAGCAGCGTGACTTGCTGGCACAGAACAAGGCCATTTCCAGACGACTGGAGAGCTCTGAGCGCCTGTACCGCTACCTGATCAACAGCTCACCCGACCTGATCTTCACGCTCGACCATGACGGCATCTTCACGTTCGTCAACGACCGGGTGCAGCCGCTGCTGGGTTTCACACGCGACGAACTGCTCGGGCGACATTACTCGGCACTGGTGCACGCGCCGGACCTGGAGCGCGCCGATTACGTCTTTGCCGGCAACCTGACCAACAAGCGCTGGTCACGACAGGCTGAGCTGCGTTTCAAGGCCAGCGACACGCAGACTGAGTGCCGCACCTTCAGTGTCGAACTCAAGTCGCTGGCGCTGAACCGTCAAGCAGCGCAGAACGCCACAACGCCGGAGGCGATGGGCACCTACTGTGTTGCCCGTGACATCACGGCAACCAAGCGCGCCGACGAGCTGCTCGCTTACCAGGCGTACCACGACGTGTTGACGAAGCTGCCCAACCGGCTGATGTTCAAGGACAAGCTGGCGTTGGCCCTGTTGCACGCCAAGCGCGAGAACACCGGATTGGCGGTAATTTTTCTCGACCTCGACCGTTTCAAGACGATCAACGACTCGCTGGGCTTGCAAATCGGTGACGAATTGTTGCAGCAGGTCACCCTGCGCCTGCAGGGTTGCCTGCGCCCGGGTGACACGCTGTCGCGATTTGGCAGCGACGAATTCAACCTGGTGCTGCCAGAAGTGACCGACCGCGACGACGTCAACCAGGTGGCGCAATCGCTGCTGCAAAGTCTGCGCTCGCTGTTCATGGTTGGCACCAACGGCATTCACGTCACCGCCAGCATTGGCGTGGCGCTGTACCCGTCAGACGGTGAAACCGCCGACGAACTGATCCGCAATGCCGACGTCGCCATGCATAAGGTCAAGGCACACAGCCGCAACAGTGTGGCTTTTTTTGAGCCGGCGATGGTCAACTACTCGTCGGCCAAGATCATTCTTGAAAACGACTTGCGCAACGCTCTGGACAACGACGAACTGGAAATGTATTACCAGCCGCAAGTCGACGTCGCCACGGGCAAGATCAGCGGCGTCGAGGCGCTGATGCGCTGGAACCACCCGCAGCGCGGTTTCCTCGGCGCCGCCGAATTTTTGCCGTTTGCCGAAGAAACCGGCTTGATCATCGACATCAGCGACTGGATGCTCGAGGCCGTCTGCAGCGACTTGCTGCAATGGAACGCGCTGGGCGAAGAGCGCATCCACGTGTCGATCAACCTGTCGCCGCATTACCTGCAGCGCGGCGATTTCTTCGACAAGCTCAAAGAAACGCTGACGCGCCATGACGTCTCGCCGTCGCAGATTGAGGTCGAAGTGACCGAGAACATCTGCATCCGCAATCCGCTGGCGGCGATTGAACAACTCAACAAGCTGTGCCAGTTGGGTGTAAAAGTCGCCATCGACGACTTTGGCACCGGTTACTCGTCGCTGTCGTACCTGCACCTGTTTCCGGTGCACGTGTTGAAAATCGATCGCTCTTTTGTGGTACCGATTGAAGACGAGACGCTGCAGTTTCCCGTGGTGCTGGCGATCATCTCGATCGCCAAGGGGCTGGGCTTGAAACTGGTCGCCGAAGGCGTCGAGACCGAGGTGCAAAAGCGTTACCTCGAGCAGGCCGGTTGCCAGACTTTTCAAGGGTATTTCTTCCATAAGCCCATTCGTCAAACCGAGCTGTTGCCGCTGCTGCGGGTGCAACAAGGCCCGTAACAAAGAATTACCATTGCCCATCCGGTCTGATCGTCCAACGACCTGAATCGCTCCCACAATGGACCAATGGCAAACTCGCTTCGCAAATCAGCTGACGACAACGTGTTGCCGCTTGTTGCCGTGGCCAAGCCCTATCAGGAGCCGGCGGTGAGTCCGCACGTGGCTGAAGATATTCGCAAACGTCTGCTGGCGGTGCAATTGCCCAGCCCGCCGCAGACGCTGCTCAAATTGTTGACGCTGTGCCAGTCCGACGACACCGGTATGGCCGAACTGTCGACATTGGTCGGCGCGGACCCGGCAATGACGACCAAGGTGTTGAGCGTGGCGCACAGCGCCGCCTTTCATCGCAGCGACGCCCAGACCTTGACGCTGTTGCAGGCGTGCAGCCGGCTGGGCACGGCGCTGATCAAGGTGCTGGTGATCAGCGAATCGGTGTTGCAGACCTTCAATGCCTTTCGGCAAGCCATCAGCGCCGATCTGGGCCCGTTCTGGAAGCACAGCTTGACAGTGGCGGTCATCGCCCGCGAGCTGGCCAAGCGCCTGGACAACGCCTCGGCCGAAGAGGCGTATTTGTCAGGTTTGTTACACGATGTTGGTCGGCTGGCGTTGCTGGTCGCCGCCGGCGACGCATCGCAAGACCTGTTTGTCCAGGACGACGACGACGACTTGTGCCAACGCGAAGAGCAGCGCCTGGACATGTCGCACACCCAGGCCGGCGCCTGGTTGCTGGAGAAGTGGCACCTTGACGCGCGAGTGATCGAGAGTATCAGCCAACACCACGCTGACGCGGTGTTGCTGGTCGACGTGCAGCCGCTCACCGGCATCGTCCACCTGGCGCACCGGTTGGCCAGCGTGGATTTGTCTGACCTGTCGCATGTCGCACACTTTGCCGGTGAACAGGGCCTGAGTTCCGACGACCTGAAAGCCGTGGTGCAAACGGCCGCACTGCAGGTCGAGCAGATCGCCCGCGATCTCGGGTTGACTCTGGCGCCCGCGGCCAAACCGGCGCTACGCCAGGTGCGCGGATCGTCCGGTCTGCCCAACGCCGCGCAAACGCAGTTGGCGGAGGACGTCTTCGACCGCAGTGTGCTCAATGAAATGGCCTTGAACCTGGTCAATCAGCGCAATCTGCAGGCGACGCTGGCGGGCGTGCGGCAACACGCCAGTGCCTTGCTGCAACTGGAAGACTGCGTCATTTTCCTGCTGCGTAGCGCGCCAAAGATGCTGGTGGCGGCGTCGATGAACGGCAACCACCGCAAGGACGGGCCGATGTCGTTTGGCGTCGACAGCCACGCACCGATGGCGCAGTGTGTCAACGAGCGTCAGGTGGTGTTTTCCGCCCTTGACGACAGCACCGCGAACACGCTGCACCAGTTCATGGACAGCGAGGAGATCGTCTTCATTCCGCTGCTGACCGCACAGACCTGCCTGGGCGTGCTGATGGCCAGCGTCCCGGCCGAGCTGGGCGAGCACCTGCGCAGCCAACCGCGCAAGCTGCACGCCTTTGGCGTCTACGCCGGGCTGGCGCTGGCGCGGCGCCATCAGGCCGACAAGCTGCGCCGGGCCCAGATGGCCGTAGCCAAGCAGGAAGGACGGCTGGAGCTGTTGCGCATTTCGCGCGAGGTCAAGCAGTTGATCGACCAGGTTGCCAATGCCTACGCATTTACCACGATCGACCTGTGCTCGTGCGTGCGCGACATGGTGCAACTGCTGCAGGACAGTCAACTCGTCCCCGAAAGCGTCCATATTCAAAGTGAACTGACCGACCGCCTGGCGCTGGTGCACGGATCTGCCGAGATGATCAAACAGGTGACGCACATCCTGCTGAAGAACGCCTGGGAGGCGCTGCCCGACGGCGGCGAGATTCAGATCAACGTCGGCGCGTTGGTGCAGCGCCAGGGCCTGATGTACACCGCACTGAGTGTTGCTGACAACGCCATTGGCACTTCAGCCGCGGCGGTCAAGGCCCAGCTGTTTGAGCCCATCTCGATCAAGATGGTCGACGATCAGCGCATGCAGGGACTCAACATCGTCAACTTTCTGGTCGAGAAGATGAACGGCCACGTCAAGTTCAGCTCAGACGAGTTCGGCACCCGCTTTGAGGTGCTGTTGCCCTGCGCCAAAATCGCCTGAACCTCAGGCGGCGGCACGCAGGCGCTGGCGCAGGTCTTGGCCGATTTCCGGCTTGGCGGCGAACGGATCACTGGGGTTGCGCAAATGCACGATGTCGTCCAAGCGCGTCTGCACGCCGGCCAGCATGTGTGGGTGGCTCAAGATGTAAAACTGTCCTGCGGTCACCGCATCAAAGACTTTTTGCGCCACTTCCATCGCGCTGACCTTGCCGGAACTGACGGCCTTGTCGCTCATCGCCTGGCTGATCATCTGGCTGAGCGTCGGCCGCGCACTCATGCTCAAACCTGGCTGATTGACCGGGCGGTTGCGGTGGCTTTGACTGATGCCGGTCGGCACGAAGTACGGGCACAACACCGACGCGCCCACTTGGTCGGTGACCAACGCCAAGTCCTGGTACAAGGTCTCTGACAGGCTCACCACCGCGTGCTTGCTGGCGTTGTAGACGCCCATGTTGGGCGCGTTAAGCAGCCCGGCCATGCTGGCGGTGTTGACGATGTGACCGCGCCAGGTGGGATCGGCTTGTGCGGCGGCCAGCATCATTGGCGTGAACACGCGCACGCCGTGCGCCACCCCCATCAGGTTGACGCCTAGAACCCAGGCCCAGTCGGCGGCGGTGTTCTCCCAGATCAGTCCGCCGCTGGCCACGCCGGCGTTATTGAACAGCAGATGCGGTGCACCAAATCGCGCCAGCGTGGCTGCACCCAGCGCCTCAACCTGCGCCGCCTGCGCCACGTCAACCCGCATCGCCAGCACGCTCGCACCCGCCGCCTGCAACTCGGCGGTGGCGGTGTCCAGCGCGTCTTGCTGCACGTCGGCCAGCACCAGGTTCATGCCCAGTCGGGCGCCGATACGCGCCATCTCCAGGCCAAAGCCCGAGCCGGCGCCCGTCAGCACCGCCGTCTTGTTGTTGAAATCGGTGATCACCATCGTCTCCTGAAAGTCAATCCGGACGCAGCATTTCCAGATGCCCGATGCCGTCCTCGAGATAGGTCTTGCCAGCGTCAACAAAGCCGTGCTGCGCGTAAAAGCTTTTCAGCTGCATCTGCGCGCCGATGCGGATCGCCTGCGGACCCCAGACTTGTTGGATCGCCGCAATGGCCTGGTCAACCAAGGCGTGGCCCAAACCCGTGCCGCGTGCGCTTTGCCGCGTCAGCACGCGGCCAAAACTGGCCTCGGGAAATTTGATGCCCGCAGCAAAACAGCGCGCGTAGGCCTGCAGCTCGCCGTGCTGCACGCCCAGCAGGTGCATGGCTTTTTGGTCGGCGCCGTCGATGTCCTGAAAAACGCACTGCTGCTCGACCACGAATACCGCGCTGCGCAGGCGCAGCACCTCGTAGAGCTCGGCCACGCGCAGGTCTTCAAAGGCCATCAGCCGCCACACCGGCGCGTCGGGTTTGCGCGCCGCAGTGGCACCCATGCCGCCAATCGACCACAGTTTGAACGTCATATCTTCCCCTTTGCTTGTCAGGGCGGGTCGGCAACGGATGTCGATCAAGCCTCGTCACCTCACCCGGGCCAATGAACTCAGACCAGCTTGACCAGCTGCTTGCCAAAATTTTTGCCTTTGAGCAGGCCCAAAAACGCCTCGGGCGCGGCGGCAATACCTTGCGCCACCGATTCGCGCGGCCGCAGCTTGCCGCTGGCCACCAGGGTGCCGAGTTCCTTCAATGCGTCGGGCCAGACCTCCATATGCTCGCTGACGATAAAGCCCTGCACTTTCAGGCGGCTCACCAGAATCAGCGCCGGGTTGGCCATCGGCAGCGGCTCACCGTTGTAGCCGGCAATCATGCCGCACACGGCGATACGGCCAAAGGCGTTCATGCGCAACAGCACCGCGTCGAGAATCATGCCGCCGACGTTTTCAAAGTAGCCGTCGATGCCGTTCGGGCACGCCACTTTGAGCGCCTTGGCCAGCGAACCCACGTGCGGGTGCAGCTTGTAATCAATGCAGTCGTCAAAGCCGAGTTCGTCCACCGCATACCGGCACTTGTCCGGCCCACCAGCAATGCCAACCACGCGGCAACCGCGCGCCTTGGCCAAGGCGCCAAACGCGCTGCCCACAGCGCCGGTGGCAGCGCTCACCACCATGGTTTCACCCGCCTTGGGTTCGATGATCTTGACCAGACCATACCAGGCGGTCACGCCAGGCATTCCAACCGCACCCAGATAGGCGCTCAACGGCACATGTGTCGTGTCGACCTTGCGCAAGGCACCCACGTCGCTGCCGTTGACGACGCTGTACTCTTGCCAGCCGCCCATGCCGACGACCTGGTCGCCCACAGCAAACTTGGGGTGACGGCTCTCAAGCACCTCACCCACGGTGCCGCCAATCATCACTTCGCCCAGCGGCTGCGCAGCGGCGTAGCTCTTGCCCTCGTTCATACGACCGCGCATATAGGGGTCCAGACTCAGGTAATGGTGCCGCACCAGCACCTGACCATCGGTCAATGGTGGTGTCTGCGACGTAATCAGCTTGAAGTTGCTTGCAACGGCCTCGCCCGTGGGGCGGTTGTCGAGCACGATTTGTTGGTTGACAGGCATGGTTGGGGTCTCCTGGATCAGTCAGTTCGAATCGTATTGAGCGCGTGGCTGCTGCGGTTGCCCACCGGCAGGCGGGCAACAAATTTGAAGGTGCCGGTGGCATGCGCGCACAGCTTGCCGCTGGCGTCAAAAACGCTGCCCTCGGTAAACGCCATGGTGGCAGTGCGGTGCAGCAGCTTGCCGATGGAGTGCAGTGGCCCTTTGGCCGCGCGCATGAAACTGGTCTTCATCTCGATGGTGACGCAGCCCATCTCTGGCAACACTGACCGGGCAGCGTGCGCCATCACCACGTCCAGAAGCGTCATGCTGGCACCGCCGTGCACCACGTCAAACGAATTCAGATGCTCGGGCGCGGGGGTGAAGCTGATCTCGGCCTCGCCGTTTTCAAACTTCATCAGCTCAAAACCGAGCAACTCAACAAAAGGAATGCGTACAGAAAATTGCATGGCCCGATCATCCCCCAACCACCGCGCTGACGCCACCGTCCACCGCCAGCCACTGGCCGGTGATGTGTTTACCCGCGTCAGATGCGAACAGCAGCGTGACGCCCTTGAGGTCTTCGTCGTCGCCCAGACGACGCAGCGGCGCCGCCGCC
>JBBIGT010000068.1:0-11750 GCA_037447395.1 Comamonadaceae bacterium
CGCTTTTGCCGCGCGCTATGGCGGCGAGGAATTCACCGTCGTGCTGCCGCAAGCCACCCTTGCGACGATGCACAAGGTGGCCGACAGCATCGTCAAGGCAGTGTTCGCCGTGGGTATCGCCCACGCGCTCAATGAGGCCTGGGGTGTGGTCAGCATCTCGGTGGGTGGGGCACTGACAAATCCGGCCCAGGGCCAGTTGGGCGAATTGTTTCGCCAAGCCGACGCCCGGCTTTACCAGGCCAAGAGTCAGGGGCGCAATCGCGCCGTGGTACCCGCTGCCGACGGCTCAGTGGTCGAGCCCGGTAGTGCCGATGGGCCGGGTCCTGTAAAAAGTCATTGAGACGCCTTGTGCCAACGCGGTGCGGGCGCCGGCCAATTCGGCGCGCGATTGCCTGGCCACCCCCGCTTTCATCTTGCCCACCACGTGCATCTCGCACGGTTTGCAGTCAAAGCGCAGCGTGAGTTTCTCTTTGCCGTTGACCAGTTGCAGCGGCTCGGCGCGGACGGTGCCCTGCACGCCGGTGACGCCCTTGGCTTGCTTGGGGCATAGGCTCAAGGAAAAGCGTACGCAGTGTTTGGTGATCATCAGGCTGACCTCGCCCGGCTCGTCGATCGCCTCGTACGCCGGCGCGATCACCTTGACGCCGTGGCGGGCGTAGAAATTGCGCGCCGCGGCGTTGAATACGTTGGCGAGGTAACTCAGGGTGTCGTCGGGGTAGGGCACCGGTGGCTTGGCGGCGGGCGCACGCGACCAACGCTTCAGCGCCGCCGCACGCTCGGCCTCGAGCGCCGCGACGGCGTCCCGGCGCAGCGCGTTGAGCAGCGACGCGGGCAAAAATAATTGATCAAATTGGACGTTAGCCCAGGAATCATCGGCGCTGGCAGCTATAAATACTGTAGTGCCAAGACGACCAAGCTGCTGGCGAATGTGCGCCAGCGCGGCGCTTGGGTCGTCGGCGTGCTGGCGCTGTGCGCAAGGCCATGGCTGTTGTACCGTGGCGCTGTGGCCGTCTTCGTCGGTGAGCGTGAGTTGCACCTTTTCGGCCAGCACCTGCAGCTGCGCCCAGACGCCGATGCGCCGCTCGCTGCTCTTTTTGTCGAGCACGCGCTGCCAGTTGGCGTCGCGGTTGCGGTTGACCTCGACGCCTTTGCGCAGGTCTTTCAGGGTGGCGAGCGCGTCTTTGGGGGATACCCGCCATGTGCCCTTTTTGGTGTTGAGGATTTCAGCGCGGTTGATCGCCAGGCCCACCAACTCTTTTTGCAGGTCGTAGTAGCACAGGCCGTCGCCGTTGTGCAGCACCGTGGCGCGGTCGCTGAGTTCGAGCTCGACCCAGTTCGGGCCGGTCAGCGTCACGTAGCCGATCGGCAGCCCCGGGTTCTTGGGCGAGTCGAAGGCGCCGATATCGTCCTGACGGCCGTTGACAAAGTAGTCGGTGAACGCGCGGTTGAAATTCTGGTTCGGGTCCGGCGTGAAGGTGAACGTGGTGCGACCGCTGCTGGCGCGCGCCAGCGGCCGGGCACTGTGCGCGCGCTCGTCGATCAGCGCGTCGAGCAGCAGGCGGTAATGCGCGGTGATGTTTTTCACGTAGGCCATGTCCTTGTAGCGGCCTTCGATCTTGAAGCTGCGGATACCGGCGTCGACCAGCGCGGCGAGGTTGGCGCTCTGGTTGTTGTCTTTCATGCTCAGGACGTGTTTGTCGTGCGCGACAAAGCGCCCCTGTGCATCGATCACTTGGTACGGCAGGCGGCACGCCTGGTTGCACTCGCCGCGGTTGGCGCTGCGACCGGTGTGCGCCGCGCTGATGTAGCACTGACCGCTGTAGGCCACGCACAGCGCGCCGTGGACAAAGAACTCGAGCGTGCAGCGATCGGGGTCGGTGGCGGCGCGGATGGCGGCGATCTGCGCCAGCGTGAGTTCACGTGCCAGCACCAATTGGTTCAGGCCGACGTCCTGCAAGAAGTGCGCTTTCTCGGTCGTGCGGATGTCGCACTGCGTGCTGGCGTGCAGTTCGATCGGCGGCAGGTCAAGCTCCAGCAGTCCCATGTCCTGGATGATGAGTGCGTCAACCCCCGCGTCGTACAACTGCCAGGCCAGTTGGCGTGCGGGTTCCAGCTCGTCATCGCGCAAGATAGTGTTCAGGGTAACCAGTACCCGCGCGTGATAGCGGTGCGCGTGGCGCACCAGCCGGGCGATGTCGGCGACCGAATTGCCGGCACTGGCGCGGGCACCAAAGCCTGGCCCGCCGATGTAGACGGCGTCGGCGCCGTGGTGGATGGCGGCGATGCCAATGTCAGCGTCGCGCGCCGGCGCGAGCAGTTCGATTTGGTGCGGCAGCAGGGACATGAGGCGCAATTATCCGACGACCGCGCCTGCCGGCGCGGCGCTAATATGCGCCATCAAAAATCACCAGGAGACTTGCCGTGTCGTGCTGCCACAACTATTACCTTGCCAGTGAAGGGAGCGAGAGCGTTTTCTCGGTCGATATTTCTAGCATCAGCTTCGGCCACGGCGTGCTCAAAGAAGCGGGCGAGCAGGCCAAGACGCTGGGCATGACGCGGGTGGCGCTGTTTACCGACCAGACGCTGGTCAACCTGCCCTACGTGAGCCAGGTCCGGGCGTCCCTGCTGACAGCGGGGCTCGACGTGGTGGTGTTCGACCAAGTGCACGTCGAGCCGACCGATCAGTCGTTTCTGGCCGCCGCGCGCTTTGCCGCCGAGGGGCGCTTTGACGGCTACGTGTCGGTCGGTGGCGGGTCGGTGATCGACACCTGCAAGGCGGCCAACCTCTACGCCACCTGGCCGACCGGCGACTTTCTCGATTACGTCAACGCGCCCATTGGCGCGGGCAAGCCGGTGCCCGGGCCGCTGAAACCACACATCGCCTGCCCGACGACCTGCGGCACCGGGTCCGAGTGCACCGGCATCACCATCTTTGACCTGCTCTCGCACAAGGTCAAGACCGGCATCGCCTCCAAGCGCCTGCGCCCGTCGCTGGCGCTGATCGACCCGGGGGCCACCTACACGCTACCTAAAAATGTGGTCGCCGCCAGCGGCTTTGACGTGTTGTCGCACGCGCTGGAGTCGTACACCGCGCGGCCCTACACCAAGCGCGCCGCACCGGGTAGCCCATTGCTACGGCCGATGAGCCAGGGCGCCAACCCGTGGAGCGACATCGGTTGCGAGGCGGCACTCAAATTGCTCGGCCAGTATCTGGTGCGCGCGGTCAATGACGCCAGCGACCACGAGGCGCGTGACCAGATGATGTATGCGGCCACGCTGGCTGGCATCGCGTTTGGCAATTCGGGCGTGCACGTGCCGCACGGCATGGCGTATTCGGTGGCGGGTCTGGTGCGCGACTTTCAGCCGGAGGGCTACCCCCAACACGAGCCGATGGTGCCGCACGGCATGAGCGTGATCGTCAACGCGCCCTCGGTATTTCGCTACACCGCGTGCGCCTGCCCCGAGCGCCACCTGCACGGTGCGGCGTGCCTGGGCGCCGACACGCGCGACGCGCGTGCCGAGGACGCCGGCGAGATCGTCGCTGGCCAGTTGATCAAGCTGATGCAAGCCACCGGCATCCCCAACGGTGTCGGTGGCGTCGGCTACGGCGAGGCCGACGTGCCTGGCCTGACCAGCGGCGCGTGGGCGCAGCAGCGCCTGCTGACCAACGCGCCGCGTGTCGTCAGCCAGGCCGACCTGAGCCAGTTGTACCGCGACGCGATGCGCTACTGGTAAAAACATCCACGCACAAACGGCAAGACCGACGGCGCCGGGTTTGCGGTTTAAGAACTTTTCGTTGTTAAGTACTTACGATTCAATCGTTTGCCTGCAAGCGCTTGCTTGATAGAGTGCGGCCCTTGCTTCATCAATCTACGGGACCAATTTATGTCGACCAACTGGAGATTTGAAACCAAATCCGTTCACGCCGGTTACAGCCCGGACCCCACCACCAAGTCGGTGGCGGTGCCGATCTACCAGACCGTGGCTTACGCCTTTGACAGCGCGCAACACGGCGCCGATCTGTTTGACCTGAAGGTTCCGGGCAACATCTACACGCGCATCATGAACCCGACCAACGACGTGCTTGAGCAACGTCTGGCGGCGCTCGAAGGCGGCATTGCCGCGCTGGCGCTCGCTTCGGGCTCGGCGGCGGTGACCTACGCCATCCAGACGATTGCCGAGGCGGGCGACAACATCGTTGCCAGCAACGCGCTCTATGGCGGCACCTACAACCTGTTTGCGCACACTTTCCCGCAGTTTGGCATCGCCGTGCGCTTTGTCGACCCCAATGATCTGGCCGCGCTCGAGGCCTTGATTGACGACAAGACCAAGGCGGTGTACATCGAATCGATCAGCAACCCACAGGGGCGCGTGACCGACATTGCCGCCATTGCGCAGGTGGCGCACGCCAAGGGTGTTCCGTTGATCGTCGACAACACCGTGGCCACGCCGTACCTGCTGCGGCCAATCGAGCACGGCGCCGACATCGTCGTGCAGTCGCTGACCAAATACCTGGGCGGCCATGGCAACAGCATTGGTGGCGCAATCATCGACTCGGGCAAGTTTCCATGGAGTCAGCACAAGGCGCGCTTCAAGCGCCTGAACGAGCCCGACGCCAGCTACCACGGCGTGGTCTACACCGAGGCGCTCGGCCCGGCGGCGTACATTGGCCGCGCGCGCGTGGTGCCGCTGCGCAACACCGGCGCGGCGCTGTCGCCGTTCAACGCGTTTTTGATTCTGCAAGGTATCGAGACGCTGGCGCTGCGCATGGACCGCATCAACGGCAATGCGCTCAAGGTGGCGCAATACCTGCAGGCGCATCCAAAGGTGGCGTGGGTCAGCTACGCGGCGCTGTCCGGCCACGCGGATTACGCGCTGGCGCAAAAATACCTGGGCGGCAAGGCGTCAGGCTTGTTCACCTTTGGCGTCAAGGCGGCGCCGGGCGAAGGGCGCAAGGCGGGGGCGGCGTTCCTCGACGCGCTGAAACTGTTCACGCGGCTGGTCAACATCGGCGACGCCAAGTCGCTGGCGACGCATCCGGCGTCAACGACGCACCGCCAGTTGTCGCCCGAAGAACTGGCCAAAGCAGGCATCCCCGAAGACGCGGTGCGGCTGTCGATTGGCATCGAGCATATCGACGACTTGCTGGCTGACCTGGCGCAGGCGCTGCAGTCGGTCTGAGCCTGGTTACTCAGGGTGTGCGGCTCGGACACGCGCCACCAGCGTCGCCAGTTCAGGCGATGGCAACGGCGCGGCCGTGGCATCGAGCGCTTGCGTGTGCACCATGCGCACCAGCGTGTCCACCTGTGGCGTCAGCGGCCCGAAAAAACGCGGTTGGTCACCGCGCGCCAGCAGGATCGTCGGGAAGTCTTCGACGTCCAGCGGATGCAACAAGTCGGCCTCGTCCTCGACGTCGATCCACAAGAACTGCGTCTTCGGATGGGTTGCCATTATTTGCCGGCGCACCTGTTCGAAGCGGCTTCGGTAGTCGCGGCACACGCCGCACCACTGCGCGCACAGGCAGGCCACCAGCGTCGGTGTGTCGCGATCGCTCGTCGTCATCGGGTGCGTTTTTCTTGAGGGCCTGCCGGTCAACGATAGGCCAGGCATGAAAAAGGCCGGATTGCGTCCGGCCTGGTGCAAGCGCCGCCGACCGTCTTATTCGACGCGCGCCTTGCTGCGCAGCGCTTCTTGGTACTTGGCCAGTTTTTGCTGTTGCAGTTGCTGCGCCACTTGCGGCTTGACGTCTTCGAGCTTGGGTAGTTGCGCTTCACGCACGTCGTCCAGACGGATGATGTGGTAGCCAAACTGCGACTTGACCGGTTGTTCGGTCAACTGGCCTTTGCCCAGCGCCGTAAGCGCCTGGGCAAATTCGGCAACGTAATTGCTCGCCGGGGCCCAATCGAGGTCGCCACCGCGGGCGCCGGAGCCGGGGTCTTTGCTCGACTTCTTGGCGATGTCTTCAAACTTGCCGCCTTTTTTCAGCTGCGCAATGATGGCTTGCGCCTCGGCTTCTTTTTCGACCAGGATGTGGCTGGCACGGTATTCCTTGCCGGCGTTGGCGGCGGCAAACTTGTCGTATTCGGCCTTGACTTCGTCGTCGGTGACGGCGTTGGCTTTTTGGTAGTTGACGAACAGTTCACGGATCAAAATGGCTTGGCGCGCCAGCTCCATTTGCGCATGGAAGTCAGCCGTGGTGTCGAGCCCCTGCTTTTGCGCCTCTTGCATGAAAACTTCGCGGGCGATGACTTCGTCCTTGATCTGTTGCTCGACCTCCGGCGTCACCTGACGACCGGACTTGGTGACTTGCTCGGTCAGCGCCTTGACGCGCGACAGCGGCACGGCCTTGCCGTTGACGATGGCGACGTTCTGCGCCAGCGCCAGGGGCGACAGGGCAGCGATCAGCGCAGCGAGCGCAAAACTTGTGACAAGTTGGTGTTTCATTTGCATTTCCTGGGTTGAAAAAATTTTTGCGATGTGCCCGGCTTCATTGGCCGGGTGCTTGAGCCTCGATGGCCAGCGCGTGCAGGCCTTGAGCCAAAAAATCGTGTAGCGCATCATACACAAGCCGGTGTCGCGCCACGGCGCTCTTGCCGGCAAACAAAGGTGCCGTGATGCGTACCCGAAAGTGCGTGCCAAAGCCGCTGCCGTTGGCCCCGGCGTGGCCGTCGTGCAGGCCACTTTCGTCAATCACTTGCAGCGCGCTGGGGTGCAGCGCCGCTTGCAGCCGCTCCTGCAGTTGCACGGCGGTCGGGCAGGCTTTGGTGGTCATGGCTTGGGCGGTGGTTCGTCGGCGGTCAAATAGCGCGAGACGTAAAAGCCCTGGCCGACGATGAACAGCAAGGGAAACACGTAGCCCCAGATCTTGAAGTCAACCCAGGCTTCGGTGCTGTAGAACGCGGCCACGTAGCCGTTGATGGCGGCCATGAAGGCGCAGTAGCCGACCCAGACCATGTTCAAGCGCATCCACACCGCGTCGGGAAGGGTCAGTTGGCTGCCCAGCAGCATCTTCAAGAAGTTCTTTTTGTAGACCCAGACGGCCAGCGCCAGCGCCAGCGCCATCGCCGTGTACAGCACGGTGGGTTTCCATTTGATGAATCGTTCGTCGTGCAGCAACAGCGTCAGGGCGCCAAAGATCAGCACCAGCGCCAGCGTCGCTTTGTGCAGGGTGCTGAGCTTGCGGTCGATGCCGTAAATCAGCGCCATCTGCAGCACCGTGGCAGCCATCAGCACCGCGGTGCCGATATAGATGTCGTACAGCTTGAAGGCGCCAAAAAACAGCAGGATGGGGAAAAAGTCGATCAGGATCTTCATGTGGGGCTGAAGTTTAACGACGCCGAGTTCATGCAGTAGCGCAAGCCCGTGTCGGTGGGGCCGTCGTCGAACACATGGCCCAGATGCGCGCCGCATTGGCTGCAGACGGATTCCACCCGCACCATGCCATGGCTGCGGTCGGTGAGCTCGGTAATGGCGCCGGGCCGCGCCTGCGAGAAGCTGGGCCAGCCACAGCCAGCGTCGAACTTGGTGGCGGAGTCAAACAGCCTGTTGCCACAGCAGATGCAGTGGTAGCTGCCATCGGCCCAGTGGCGCTCGTACTTGCCGCTGAACGGTCGCTCGGTGGCCTGGTGGCGGGTGACCTGGTAGGCCACAGGTTCGGCGTTGGGGTTGGCTTGCAGCTCGGCAAGCCAGGTGGCGTCGGATTTTTGGATCGGGTAGGTCATGGTGTGGCCTGGTAATGAAGTCAAGAGCTGCAACTGATCGTAATCTGGCTGGCCCAGTCGGGCGGGAAGTCGGCCATCGCCGCAAAACCCGGGTGCGCGTCAAATGGCGCGCTCATCACCGCGAGCAGATTGGCTACGCCTGAAAAGTCTTTCGCCTTGGCGGCTTCGATAGCTTCTTCACACAGGTAGTTGCGCAGCACGTATCGGGGGTTGACTTTGAGCATCAAATTGGCTTCAACCCCAGGTAAATCAAGCGCGAGTAGCTCTGAATAACGAAGCAGCCAGGCGTCCAGCGCAGCCCGGTCGAGGAACAGGTCGCGCACCGGCCCAAACTGGTTGGCGATGCGCGCCTGACTCAGCCGCCACCAGAAGATGGTGTAGTCGACGCGGTCACGCGCCAGCAGCGCCAGCAGGTCGTCGATCAGCGCAGGCAGGCCGGGCAGGGCGGTATCGCGCAGCCCCAGCTTGGCGGCCATCAGGCGCAGGTAGGCGTCGGCAAACAAGGGTTTGTAGGTGTCAAGCGCCTGCAGCGCCAACGCCTGGTCGCCAATCAGCGGCAGCAGCGCTTGCGCCAACGCGTACAGGTTCCAGTGCGCGACGTCGGGCTGCGCATCGAAAGCGTAGCGACCGCCGCGGTCGGTGTGGTTGCAGATGTGGCCGGGATGGAACGCGTCCATGAACGCAAACGGCCCGTAGTCCAGCGTCAGCCCGAGGATGCTCATGTTGTCGGTGTTCATCACGCCGTGGCAAAAGCCCACCGCCTGCCAGTGCGCGACCATTTGCGCTGTGCGCTCGACGACCTCTTGCAGCAGCGCAGCGTAAGCGTTGCCGTCGAATTGCGTGCTGTGGTGGCACGCCGGGTAATAGCGGTCAATGACGTAGTCGGCCAGCACGCGCAGTTCGTCGTGCAGCTGCCGCGCGGCAAAGTGCTCGAAATGGCCAAAGCGGATGAAGCTGGGCGCCACACGCGTCACCACCGCAGCCGTCTCGGGCGTTTCGCGCCAGACCCGCGCGTCGGAGCCGGTGACGCACAGCGCGCGCGTCGTTGGCACGCCCAGCGCGTGCATCGCCTCACTGCACAAAAACTCGCGAATGCTGCTGCGCAATACGGCACGACCGTCACCCATGCGCGAGTACGGCGTGAGGCCAGAGCCTTTGAGCTGAATCTCCAGCCCATTGGCTTCACCCAACAAAATGGCGCGGCCGTCGCCGAGTTGTCCGGCCCATTGGCCAAACTGGTGGCCGCTGTAAACGCTGGCCAGCGGCTGTGAACCGCTGAGCGGCAGATTGCCACTGAACGCTTGCAACAGGTCGTCGCGGTCCATTCCTACGTCGTCCAGCCCCAGCAATTGCGCCACCGCAGCGCTGCGACCGACCCAATACGGCTCGGGCAGCGGCACAGGCGCCAGCGGCGTGTAAAAACGCGGACCAAGGCGGTGAAACTGGTTGTCCCAGCGCAGCGGTGTTTTTACCGGGCGGGGCAACTTAGGCGGGGCGTTCATGGGCGCCATTGTGGGTCAGGGCGCAAACCCTTGCCGGGCTGGGTTTGTTGCAGCAGGCCGTTGTCACCTGCGTGACAAAAGCCGGCAAAAGCACCCAGCCGACGGGCCATTCTTTGGCGGTAGGATGCGCGGCAATTTCAACAACAAACAGGAGCCAAACCATGCTGGGATTGATGCAAAGTCAACCGCTTTCCATCTCGTCGCTGATTGAATTTGCCGAGCGCCACCACGGCGACGCGCCGATCGTCTCGCGCCGCGTTGAAGGTGACATCCATCGCTACACCTACAGAGACTGTGCGCAGCGGTCGCGGCAACTCGCTGGCGTGCTCGACGCCATGGGCATCGGCTTTGGCCAGCGTGTGGCGTCGATTGCCTGGAACGGCTACCGGCACATGGAGATGTACTTTGGCGTTAGCGGCTCGGGCCGCGTACTGCACACCATCAACCCGCGCATGCACCCTGATCAGATCACCTGGGTCGTCAACCACGCGCAGGATCAGGTGGTGTGTTTTGACATGACCTTCTTCCCGATTGCCCGGGCGATTCACGCCCGGTGCCCCAGCGTCAAGCAGTGGGTGGCGCTGTGCGAGGCCGACAAGTTGCCCGCCGACACCGGCATCCCGAATCTGCAAAGTTTTGATGCGCTGCTGGCCGCGCAGAGCGGCACCTACCGATGGCCCGAGTTTGATGAGAACACCGCATCGTCCATGTGCTACACCAGTGGCACCACCGGCAACCCCAAGGCGGCGCTGTACAGCCACCGCTCGACCGTGTTGCATGCCTACGCGGCAGCGTTGCCCGACGTGATGTGCCTGTCGGCGCGCGACTCCATTTTGCCGGTGGTGCCGATGTTCCACGTCAACGCCTGGGGCATTCCGTATTCGGCGGCGCTCACCGGCGCCAAGCTGGTCTACCCGGGCCCAGGCATGGACGGCAAGTCGATCTACGACCTGATCGAGCAGGAGCAGGTGACCTACGCCGCCGGCGTGCCGACCATCTGGCAGATGCTGCTGGGCCACATGCAGACCAATGGCCTGACGTTCTCTAGCCTCAAGCGCACGGTGATCGGCGGCTCGGCCTGCCCGCCGGCGATGATTACCGCCTTCAACGACATCTACGGCGTCGAGGTGTTGCACGCCTGGGGCATGACCGAGATGAGCCCGCTGGGCACCCTGTGTACCCTCAAGAACAAGCATCTGACAATGTCCGAAGACGACAAGATGAAGGTGCGTCTGAAACAGGGTCGTGCGATCTACGGCGTGGACATGAAGATCGTCGACGCCGACGGCAAAGAGTTGCCATGGGACGGAAAATCTTTTGGCGACCTGCTGGTCAAAGGGCCGTGGATCCTGCGCGAGTACTTCAAGGGCGAGGGCGACGCCGTGGCCGTCAAGCCGCTGATCGACGGCTGGTTCCCCACCGGCGACGTGGCCACCATTGACGCCGATGGTTACATGCAGATCACCGACCGCAGCAAGGACGTGATCAAGTCGGGTGGCGAGTGGATCAGCTCGATCGACATTGAAAACATTGCGGTTGCGCACCCGGCGGTGGCGATGGCCGCGTGCATCGGCATGGCGCACCCCAAGTGGGACGAGCGCCCGATCGTCGCGGTGGTCAGGAAGCCGGGCCAGGAAGTCACGCGCGAAGAACTGCTGGCGTTCTACCAGGGCAAGGCGGCCAAGTGGCAGATTCCCGACGACGTGGTGTTTGTCGACGCCATTCCGCTGGGCGCTACCGGCAAGATGCAGAAGTCCAAGCTGCGCGAGCTGCTAAAAGACTACGTGTTGCCCGATTTGCGCTGACCCGCGGGCGGCGCGCGCCTGTCGCCTGCGCGATAGCGCCTGAGGGAATTCCCGCAGGACACACGGCGCGCTTGCGACTACGCTAGAGGCCGTGCAGCGCCGGTGTCGCTGTCCACATTCTTTCAGGAGACACGATGAAATTTGCTATCAAAACGATTGCTGCTTTCGCTTTGTTTACGGCGGCTACAGGCACTTTTGCCCAAAGCGGTCAGACGGTCAAGATCGCTTTTATTGACCCGCTGTCGGGGCCGTTTGCCAATGTCGGCCAGAACCAGCTCAAAAGCTGGCAATTTGCCGCCGACAAGCTCGGCGCAGCCAAAAGCGCCGCCGGCGTCAAGTTCGAGGTGGTCGGCTTTGACAACAAGGGCTCGCCGCAGGAGAGCCTGAACTCGCTCAAGGCGGCCATCGACCAGGGCTTTCGCTACGTGACGCAGGGCAATGGCTCGGGCGCGGCGCTGGCCATCTCCGGCGCGGTGGCCAAGCACAATGAACGCAACCCGGGCAAAGAGGTGGTGTTCCTCAACTACGCGGCGGTCGACCCGGCGCTGACCAACGAGAAGTGTGATTATTGGCACTTCCGGCTCGACGCCGATACCTCGATGAAGATGGAGGCGCTGACCAGCTTCATGAAAGACCAGCCCAAGGTCAGCAAGGTCTACCTGCTCAACCAGAATTACTCGCACGGCCAGCAAGTGGCCAAGTACTTCAAGGAGGCCATTGCC
>JBBIGT010000069.1:0-11714 GCA_037447395.1 Comamonadaceae bacterium
CAGATTGGCGGCAATCTCGCCCTTGTTCTTGCGCGTGTAGGCGCCGGTGAGCAGGTTTTCTTCGATCGTCAGGTGGGCAAAACAATGCCGGCCTTCCATCACCTGCACCACACCGCGCTGCACCAGATCGGCCGGCGACAGGTTTTCGATGCGCTCGCCACGCAATTCGATGCTGCCCTTGGTCACCTCGCCGCGCTCACCACGCAGCAGGTTGGAGACCGCGCGCAGCGTCGTCGTCTTGCCCGCACCGTTGCCGCCCAGAATGGCCACGATGTTGCCCTCGGGCACATTCAGCGACACGCCTTTCAAGACCAGAATGACGTGGTTGTAAATGACCTCAATGCCGTTGACGTTGAGAACGATGTTTTTAGATTGCATATTTCCTACTTTCACCAAGCAACAGGCCTGCACGCAAACCTGTTGGCTGGATTGCGGGTCGAGGCCCGCAATAACAGGGCCTCTTCAGGCCCCGGTGTCGATCAGGACTGGCAGTCCGCCGGCGTGCGCGGTGTCAGCTTCTTGTCGGCGGCGTACTTGGCGGCAGTTTTCTTGACCAGCGGCTTCAAGACTTGCTCGTCGGCCTGCAGCCAATCGGAGCTGAAGGACCACTTCTTGCCGTCCCAGGTGTGGATACGCGCCCAGTTGGCGCCGACGTGGTCAGAGCAACTGGTGCTCACCGGCCGCATGACGCCGGCAAAGCCCAGCGCGTCGAGCTTTTTCTGCGTCAGGTTGAGGTTTTCATAGCCCCAACGCGCCTGCTCGCCGGTCACCCACTTGCCCTTGCCGAAACGCTCTTGCGCTGCACGCACGCCTTCGACTGCCAGCATGGCGCTGAGCGCCCCGCGCATGTACAGCACCTGGCCAACTTCTTCGCGCGGGCCGGTTCCTTGACCTTTGTCGTGCACCTTGGCCAAAATTTCCTTGACCACCGCCGACTGCGGTTCGGCACCGTGCTGCATCGTCACCGCGTTGTAACCCTTGGCACCTTCACCAACGTCTTTCACGTCCGGCTCGGCACCCGACCACCACACGCCGTACATCTTTTCGCGCGGATAACCGGTCGCTTGCGCTTCCTTGAGCGAGGTGGAATTCATCACCCCCCAACCCCACAGGAACACGTAGTCCGGACGCGCCTGGCGAATTTGCAGCCAGGTGGCTTTTTGCTCCACGCCTGGGTGGGCTACCGGCAGCAACTGCAAGCTGAAACCGTGCATGGCGGCGCGCTCCTGCAGCAAGGCGATCGGCTCCTTGCCGTAGGGTGAGTCGTGGTAAACCAGCGCCAGCTTCTTGCCCTTGAGCTTGTCAAAACCACCTTCCTTCTTGGCAATGGCCTGCACCAGCACGTCAGCGGCCAGCCAGTAGGTGCCCGCCAGCGGGAAATTCCACTTGAACACCGTGCCGTCCTGGCTTTCGCTGCGGCCGTAACCGGCGGTGATGAGCGGAATCTTGTCGACCGGCGCTTTTTCGGTCAATGCGAAGGTGATGCCAGTGGACAACGGTTGAAACACCGTGGCACCACCGTGCTTGCCTTTCAGACGTTCGTAGCACTCGACACCACGGTCGGTGGCGTAGCCGGTTTCGCATTCTTCATAGACGATCTTGACGCCGTTGATGCCGCCCCGCGCGTTGGTCAGCTTGAGGTAGTCTGAATAGCCGTTGGCCCACGGCACGCCGTTGGGTGCGTAGGCGCCGGTGCGGTAGGGCAGTCCGGGGAAGAACTGCTCTTTGGGTTGAGCAAACGCGCTGGCGCCGACCGCTGCCATCAGTGCCGCAAGGGCGAGGTGTTTTACTTTCATACAAGTCTCCTGGAGTAGTAATGCACCGAAGTGCTTGGGTTGACGAAAAATCAGTGCGGGAACGGCCACAAACGCAGCTTTTGCTTGCCGGTAGACCACAGCTTGGCCAGGCCGTGCGGCTCAACAATCAGGAACCAGACAATCAGTGCGCCAAAAATGATCAGTTCGGTGTGCGATATGCCCGACGTTGAAATCTCCACGCCCAGCAAGCCGCCCACATAGGGCAGGAACTGGTTCAAAAAGATCGGCAGAACAACGATGAAGGCGGCGCCAAAAAAGCTGCCCATGATCGAGCCCATACCGCCAATGATGACCATGAACAGCAGCTTGAACGAGATGTCCACCGAGAACGCCGCCGGCTCCCACGCGCTCAAGTGCACAAAGCCCCACATGGCGCCGGCCACGCCAACGATGAACGAACTCACGGCAAAGGCGGTGAGCTTGGCGTACATCGGGCGGATACCGATCACCGCTGCGGCCACGTCCATGTCGCGGATCGCCATCCACTCGCGGCCGATCGCCGAGCGCACCAGGTTTTTGGCCAGCAACGCCATCACCACCAGCACGGTCAGACAAAACAGGTACTTCGAAATTGGGCTGGCGATCGGCATGCCAAACACCTGCAAATTCGACACCTGTACCGACCCCGACGGCGCGTCGTTGGTAAACCACTTGATGCGCAGAAACATCCAGTCGCTGAAAAATTGTGCCGCCAGTGTCGCCACCGCCAGATACAGCCCTTTGACGCGCAAACTGGGCAAGCCAAACAAGATGCCAAACGCTGCGGCACACACGCCGCCAAGCAACAACGCCAGCAGCATCGGCATGCCATTGACACGAACAAAGAAGTTGAACGCAGCGTAGGCGCCAACCGCCATGAAGGCGCCCGAGCCGAGCGAAATCTGGCCGCAGTAGCCGACCAGAATGTTGACCCCCAACGCCGCCAGCGACATGATCACAAACGGAATCAGAATCGCGCGAAACATGTACTCGCTGGTGATTGCCGGAACGACAAAGAAAGCGGCCGCGATCAGCAACAAAATGGCCACCCGGTCCTGGGTGATACTAAATATCTGCTGGTCAGCGCGGTAGCTTGTTTTGAACTGGCCGTTTTCGCGGTAAAACATGGGAATCTCTTGATAAATTAGACGACTAAATAGGCTCTAGCGCTTACAGATACTACGGTGTCTGCTACAAAATTAGACACGGTCGATGATCTTCTCTCCAAACAAACCCTGCGGCCGAAACAGCAGGAACACCAGCGCCAGCACGTAGGCAAACCAGATTTCGATGCCGCCGCCGACATACGGCCCCAGATACACCTCGGACATTTTTTCACCGACACCGATGATCAAGCCGCCGACAATGGCGCCGGGCACCGAAGTCAAGCCACCCAGAATCACCACCGGCAAGGCGCGCATGGCCACCGTGGTCAAGGAAAACTGCACGCCCAGCTTGCTGCCCCAGATCATCCCCGCCACCAGCGCCACCACACCGGCAACGCACCAAACGATGAACCAGATGCGGTTCAAGGGAATGCCGATGCTTTGCGCCGCCTGGTGATCGTCGGCGACCGCGCGCAGGGCGCGACCGGTCACGGTTTTCTGGAAAAAAAGCGTCAGCAAGGCGACCAGCACGGCGGCGATCAACGCGGCGTACAGGTCTTCCTTGTTGAGCAGAATGCCGCCTTCGAAGGTGCTCTCAAACGCCATGATCGGGTCTTTGGGCATGCCGACGTCGATCTTGTAGATATCACTGCCAAACAGCGTCTGACCGATGCCGTCGAGAAAGTAACTGATGCCCAGCGTGGCCATCAACAGCGTGGTGCCTTCCTGGTTGACCAGATGGCGCAGCGCCAGGCGCTCGATCAGCCAGGCGACGACAAACATCACCGCGCCAGCGCCGATGAAAGCAATCAGGTTGGCAATGAACGCGTTGTCGATGCCCGCGTAGGCGGGCAACCATTCGGCAAAGCGCGCCATCGCCAGCGCGGCAAACAAGACCATCGCGCCCTGGGCAAAGTTGAACACGCCGCTGGCTTTGTAAATCAGCACAAAGCCCAGTGCCACCAGCGAATAGAGCATGCCGGCCATCAGGCCGCCAAACAACGTTTCTAAAAAGAATCCCATCATGCGTCCTTAATGTCCTGTGCCCAGATAAGCGCTAATCACTTCCGGGTTGGTTCGCACTTCTTCCGGCGTGCCATCACCAATCTTCTTGCCGTAGTCGAGCACAACGACCCGGTCAGAGATGTCCATCACCACGCCCATGTCGTGCTCGATCAGGACGATGGTGGTGCCAAACTCTTCGTTGACGTCGAGCACAAAGCGGCTCATGTCCTGCTTTTCTTCGACATTCATGCCGGCCATCGGCTCGTCCAGCAGCAGCAACTGCGGCTCCATCGCCAGCGCACGGCCCAGGTCGACACGCTTTTGCAGGCCGTAGGGCAACTGACCCACCGGCGTTTTGCGGTGCGCCTGGATTTCCAGAAAGTCGATGATGTGCTCGACAAACTCGCGGTGCTGCTCTTCCTCGCGCTGCGCCGGGCCGATGCGCAGCGCCTGCAAGAACAGGTTGCTCTTGATGCGCAGGTTGCGCCCGGTCATGATGTTGTCGATCACGCTCATGCCCTTGAACAGCGCCAGGTTCTGGAACGTGCGGCCAATACCCATAGTGGCCACCTGGTGGCTGTCCATGTGGCTGAATTTTTTGCCGCGGAAGGTGATGGCACCTTCTTGCGGGCGATAAACACCGTTGATGCAGTTGAGCATCGAGCTTTTTCCCGCACCGTTGGGGCCGATGATCGAGCGCACCTCGTGCTCGCGCACGTCAAAAGAGATGTCGGTCAGCGCCTTGACGCCACCGAAGCTCAGCGAAATGTTCTTGACGTCAAGAATGACGTCGCCAATGTGTTTAGTTGCCATAGGTTGATCTCAAGCTCTGTGCTTCAGGCTGCGGCCTTGACGGGGGCAAAGGTTTTTGCGTCGTCAATACGCAGCGTGGCGCTGACCTTGCCGGTGCGGCCGTCCTCGAACTTGACCTGCGTTTCAACGTACTGCTCGGTCTTGCCGCCGTACAGTGCGTCGATCAGTACGTCGTATTTTTCGGCGATGAAGCCGCGGCGTACCTTGTTGGTGCGCGTGAGTTCGCCGTCGTCGGCGTCGAGTTCCTTGTGCAGCACCAGGAAGCGGCTGACCTGGCTGCCCGCCAGCAACGCGTCCTGGCTCAGGTCGGCGTTGACCTGCTCGACGCATTCCTTGACCAGTTGATAAACGTCAGGCTTTTGCGCCAGATCGGTGTAGCCAGCGTAGGGCAGGTTGCGCCGCTCGGCCCAGTTGCCCACGGCAGAAAAGTCGATGTTGATCATCACGCACACCTTTTCGCGGCCGTCGCCGTAGGCCACCGCTTCCTTGATGTGCGGGAAAAACTTGAGCTTGTTCTCGACGTACTTGGGCGCAAACATCGCGCCGTCAAAAGCGCCGCCCTTGAGACGGCCGACGTCCTTGACGCGGTCGATGATCTTCAGGTGACCGTGCGCGTCGAGAAAGCCCGCGTCGCTGGTGTGGTACCAGCCGTCGGCGGTCAGCACCTCGGCGGTGGCCTCGGGGTTCTTGAAATAGCCTTTGAGCAGACCCGGTGATTTGACCAGCACTTCGCCGTTGTCGGCAACCTTGATCTCGACACCCTGGCACGGCACCCCCACGGTGTCGGCGCGCGCCTCGTTGTCGGGTTGCAGGCAGACGAACACCGCCGTCTCGGTGGAGCCATACAACTGCTTGAGGTTGATGCCGATCGAGCGGTAAAAGCTGAACAGATCCGGCCCGATGGCTTCACCGGCGGTATAGGCCACGCGCACCCGGCTGAAGCCCAGGTTATTGCGCAAGGGGCCGTAAACCATGGCGTTGCCCAAGGCGTACAAAACGCGATCGCCCAAGCCGACGCGCTCGCCGTCCATCAGCTTGGGGCCGACCTTCTTGGCCACTTTCATGAACGTGTGAAACATCTTGCGCTTGAGACTGCCAGCGTCTTCCATGCGAATCATGACGCTGGTAAGCATGCCCTCAAACACGCGCGGCGGCGCAAAGTAATACGTTGGGCCAATCTCTTTGAGGTCGATGCTGACGGTGGAGGCGTCCTCCGGACAGTTCACCACGTAGCCACACGACAGCCACTGCGCGTAAGAAAAAATGTTTTGCCCGATCCACGCCGGCGGCAGGTAAGCCAGCACGTCTTCTTCGTGCGTCAGCTTGTCAAACACGGCGCCGGCGCGGGCGCGGTTGAGCAAGGTGTCGTGCGTGTGCACCACGCCCTTCGGGTTGCCGGTGGTGCCGGAGGTAAAGAACATCGCCGCCACGTCGTCGGGCTGTACCTTGTCGACCGCCAACTTGAAAAAACCAGGATTCTTCGCCGCGAAGGCTTTGCCCTCGTCGATCAGCGTATCGAGCGGCTGCAAGCCGGGCTCGTCGTAATTGCGCAGGCCGCGCGGGTCGTCGAAGTAGATGTGCGCCAACTGCGGGCATTGCTCGCGAATCTCCAGCAGCTTGTCGACCTGCTCCTGGTCTTCGGCAAAGGCGTATTTGACATCGGCGTTGTTCAGCGGGTAGACGCACTCGGGCGCAGCCGCGTCCTGGTACAGCGCAATCGGCACCGCGCCCAGCGACTGCACCGCGAGCATGGTTGCGTACAGGCGCGGCCGGTTGGCACCGATGACGATCATGTGCTCGTGCTGGCGCAAACCCGCTTGCTGCAGACCGCAGGCCAAGTGTTCAACCAGGGTAGCCATGTCCGACCAGCTCATCGCTTGCCAGATGCCATATTCTTTTTCACGCATGGCCGTGCCCGTGGGCCGCTGGCTGGCGTGGTTCAACAAGAGTTGCGGAAATGTCGTTTGCATTGCGTGGCCTTGTCTCCAAAAACAGGCGCATCCACCTGATGCGGACGCCTGCTGGCATGGCCACGATGATAGGACCCAGTTTGACGTCAAGTTGTCGTTTCAACGACAATCGAGCGCGTTCTCGGTAGGTGTTTTCCCTGTCAATTAAAACCCGCACATGGCCCAGGATTCCTCACCATTTCTACGCCGGCGGCCGCTGACCGAGGCCGAGCTCGACGTCATCCCCTGGGTGAAGTTGCTGTCTGACGACGACCGCGCGCGCGCCGCGGACGACCTAAAGATCACCGACGCCAACCCCGGCGATTACATCTGCCGCACCGGTCGGCCGGTGACCTACTGGTTTGGTGTCGTCGATGGCCTGCTAAAGATGAGCACCGACAACGCCGACGGCCAGACCATGACGTTCACCGGCGTGCCACCGGGCGGCTGGTTTGGCGAGGGCACCGCCCTCAAGCGCGAGGACTACCGCTACAACATCCAGGCACTGCGCAAGAGCATGGTTGCCGGTCTGCACGTCGACACCTTTCACTGGCTGCTCGACCATTCGATCGGCTTCAACCGCTTTGTCATGAACCAGCTCAATGAACGCCTGGGCCAGTTCATTGCCGCGCGCGAAATCGACCGCATGACGAACCCCGACATCCGCGTCGCACGCAGCCTGGCTGCGCTGTTCAACCCGGTGCTTTACCCCGGCTCTGGCGCCGTGCTGCGCATCACCCAGCAGGAGCTGGCGTACCTGGTGGGCTTGTCACGCCAGCGCGTCAATCAGGCGCTGACCACGCTAACTGAGCGGCGCGCCATCGCTGTCGAATACGGTGGTCTGCGCGTGCTTGACTTGCCGGCGCTGCGTACAGCGATGTTTTGATTACTCCAAAGCACCGCCGGCCCAAGCGCTCAGCAAGTCCGTGTCCACTGGAGCGCAGCCCCACTAAACTCAGTCCACGCCAGGCCAGCGCGTCGCGCCCGGTATTCTGACCGACAAATTATCAGCAACATAGGCCTCTAGCCCTTATTTACAAATGGCATACAGCTATTTATTTCATATCAAATAAAGTCAAACCATGTCGCTCGACCAGCCGCCCGTTTTTCGCCGCGCCGCGCCGCCGCCGGCCAAAGCCCCAATCCCCGCCGGCCAGAACAACACCGCCGCCTATGGCGACGGCGGCACCTTGCGGCTGAACAAGCGTATGGCCGAGCTGGGTCTTGCCTCGCGCCGCGAGGCCGACGACTGGATCGCCAAGGGTTGGGTCAAAGTCAACGGCCGTGTTGCGCAGATGGGCATGCAGGTGCGGCCCGACGTGAAGATCGAGATCGACAAGTTTGCGCAAGGCCAGCAGGCCAAACAAGTCACGGTGCTGATCAATAAGCCGCTGGGGCTGGTCAGCGGCCAGGCCGAAGACGGCCACCAGCCGGCTATCACGCTGGTGCAGCCGCAAAACCGCTGGGCGCAGGACAACGCACGCTTTTTCTTTCACCCCAGCCAGCTCAAGAGCCTGGTACCGGCCGGCCGACTTGACATTGATTCCACCGGCCTGCTGGTGCTTACGCAAGACGGCCGCGTGGCGCGCCAGCTCATTGGCGAAGACGCGGTGATGGAAAAAGAATACCTGGTGCGCGTGATCTACACCCGCGTTGAAAATGCGCTGGCTGCCGACTCGGCCGCCGCCACCTACGCTGCCGCACCGACGCAGCTTAACCGCATCGACGACGATGACCCGGTCAGCCAGGACGTGCAAGCGGTTTTCCCGCCAGAAAAATTGGCGCTGCTGCGCCACGGCCTCAAGCTCGACGGCCAAGCGCTGCAGCCGGCGCGCGTGGAGTGGCAAAACCCCGAGCAATTGCGCTTTGTGCTGCTGGAGGGCAAAAAGCGGCAAATCCGGCGCATGTGCGAGCAGGTCGGCCTCAAAGTGGTGGGCTTGAAGCGCGTGCGCATCGGCCGCGTCATGCTTGGCAACCTGCCGGTGGGCCAGTGGCGTTATCTGGCGCCGCATGAAAAATTCTGAGCGACCGGTAGAGCCCATCCCCTAAGACCAAGCTGGTCTGCGTTCCACAATGGACCGCATGACGGCCCCCTCTGCCCCTCATGCAACGCGCCACTTGCGCACCTCTGACCTGCGCGCTGCGGCATTGCTGGCGACGCAGGCCACGCAAGCCGTCGCGGCCATCACCGAGGGCGTGCACCAGGCGGTCTGGCGCACGCTGGGCATACCCGGCGGCCCGCGTCCCGGCAGCACGCGCGGCCTGACCGGGTGGGTGTATCGCAGCGTCAACGGCGTCGCCGGTCTACTGGGTCACGGCGCGGCGCGTGCGCTGGCGCGGCTGGAGCCGCTGTTGACGGGTCTGCAAGGGCCAACCGCCGAGACACCCGAGCGCGCCGCGGTTATCGCCGCGCTCAACGGCATTCTGGGCGACCGGCTGCACACGGCAAACAATCCGCTGGCCACGCCGATGACGCTGCGGCTGCACGACCCCTTGATCGGCTCGCAGACACGGTCAACCAACGCACTTACAACCAACTCGCCGGCAACAGCCGCGCCAACCGGTGGCGGCGCGGTGAGCGCGCGCCTGCTGCTCGTTATCCACGGCCTGTGCATGAACGACTTGCAATGGACGGTGCAGCGCCCGGATGGGCACTTCAACCACGCCCAGGCGCTGGCCGACGCGCTGGGCTACACGCCGGTTTACCTGCGCTACAACACGGGGCTGCACATCTCACAAAACGCGCAAACGTTGGCGGCGCAACTCGACGATCTGCTGGCGCGCTGGCCACAGCCGGTTACCGAGCTGAGCGTGCTGGCGCACAGCATGGGCGGGCTGCTGATACGCAGCGCCTTGCACGCCGCCCAAGCCGAAGCGCGCCACTGGCCGCAGATGCTGCGCAACATCGTTTTCCTGGGCACGCCGCATCATGGCGCGCCACTGGAGCGCGCTGGCAACTGGGTCGATGTGCTGTTGGGCAGCACGCCGTACACGCGCCCGTTTGCCAAGCTGGGGCAACTGCGCAGCGCTGGCGTCACCGACTTGCGCTACGGCTATTTGGTCGACGCCGACTGGCAAAGCCTTGACCGTTTTCACCACCGCCCCGAAAGCCACCACCACCTGCCGCTGCCCGCCGGTGTGCGCTGCTTTGCCGTCGCCGCCACACTCGGTGCGCGCCGCGACTTGCTGGCCGAGCGCCTGCTCGGCGACGGCCTGGTACCGCTGCGCAGCGCGCTGGGCCAGCACCGGGACGCACAGCGTTGCCTGCACTTCGCCGCCGACAAGCCGTTCATCGCCTACCGCACCGGCCATTTGCAACTGCTGCAAAGCCCGGCAGTGGCGCAGCAGTTGCTGCGCTGGCTGGGCTGAATACGTGGTACATGACTTACGGCGTGATGGGGACAGGGGCGACTTCAATGCTGGCGGGCTCAGGCGCGTATCGCGGCATCATGTAACCATTACACAAAACCAAGGAGCGCGCTATGCCGTCATTGAGTGAATCAAAGGTCGCACGACACCGCGAGCGTCTGCGTGCAGCAGGCTAAGACCCGTCCAGTTTTGGGTCAATGCGTCGTCGCGATCTTGTGACCGTTTCGTTGCCGGGTGACTACGGCAGGCCCCGGCCAGCACTGATCGTTCAGTCGGATTTGCTTCACGACTTGGATAGCGTCTTGCTGTGGCCCGTCACCAGTGATCTGCGTAACGCAGAATTTCGCGTGACTTTGGAACCCAGTCCGGCAAACGGGTTGCGCGCGCTTTCGCAAGTCATGGTGCGCACAGTGCGGCAGCATTTTGAAATCCATGGCGCGAGCTACGCCACGCGACGGCGTGAGTTGATTGAGTCTGGCGTATGGGTTGAGGCGGGTGACACTTTGGTATTCAGCCGTGACCCGTCTTTTGCATCGGCCTCGGCCGCGGCTTCGGTGATCACCGGCCAGAACCAAAATGCCGAACATTGGGTGGCGCAAGATGGAACAAACCTCGGGGACTTGCTGCGCCGGGCGAGCAACGCGCTCAATTGACCGGGGCCATTCGGTCCCCTCATTCGCGCCTGCGACGCAGCCATCGGGTCGCTGAGCCAACCCGCAAGCGATCGCCCGAACGTAAACTGCGCAACTCTTCCAATCCACCAAGCACCCGCATGAACACCCTGCCCAACCTGCCCTGCTACCTTAACGGTGACTACACCACGCTGCCGCACGCCAAGATCAGCGTCATGGACCGCGGCTTCATTTTTGGCGACGGTATCTACGAGGTGGTGCCGGTCTACGGCGGGCGGTTGTTCCGCTTTGCGCAGCACATGGCGCGGCTGTCGCGCAGCTTGGCCGAGACGCGTATCCGCAACCCATACAGCGCAGCGCAGTGGGCTGAAATTGCAACTAATTTAGTAGCTGCTTACGCAAGCAGTACGGGCGCAGAAGTCGAAAATGTCGATCAAATGGTTTACTTCCAGATCACTCGCGGCGTGGCCCTGCGTGACCACGTCATGCCGACCGACATCGAGCCCACCGTGTTTGCCATGAGCAGCGTGATGAAGCCCGCCAGCGCGGCACAACGCGCGCAAGGCGTGGCCTGCGTCACCGCTGACGACTTCCGTTGGGAGAAGGCGAACATCAAGAGCGTGAGCCTGCTCGGCGCGGTGTTTGCGCGGCAGATCAGCTTTGACGCCGGCGCACTGGAAACCATCATGTTCCGCCACGGCTACTTGAGCGAGGCCGCCGCCAGCAACGTCTGGGTCATCAAGAACGGCGTCGTTTTGGCGCCGCCCAAAAACAACCTCGTGCTGGAGGGCATCCGCTACGGCCTGATCGAAGAGCTCTGCCAGCAGCTGGGCATCGGCTTTACGCTGCGCCCGATCCGTTGCGCCGAAGTCTTTACCGCCGACGAGGTGCTGCTCTCCTCGGCCACCAAAGAAGTCTTGCCGGTGACGCTGATTGACGGCAAGCCGGTCGGCAGCGGTCTGCCGGGGCCGGTGTATGCGCGGCTCTATCAGGCGTATCAAGACGCCAAAAACCGCACCGTGCAGGGGTAAACTGCGCGTACTG
>JBBIGT010000070.1:0-11630 GCA_037447395.1 Comamonadaceae bacterium
CTTCTTGGCCAGTGCCGCTTTCTTCGCAGGCGCCTTTTTGGCCGGGGCCGCTTTCTTCGCAGGCGCCTTTTTGGCCGGGGCCGCTTTCTTCGCGGGAGCTTTCTTCGCGGGTGCCGCTTTTTTAGCGGCTGGTTTTTTTGCAGTTGCCATCAGTATTCTCCTTGATCAAGGTGCAAAGGGCACTTGCTGCACATCAGCGTGCAACGAGCGACTCATGATGTTGGGCGCAACCCAGCACCATGAATGGTGAAACGCAAACGCGCAAGCCGATGACGGCGATGGCCCTTGCGAAATAGCGTGAAAATGCAGCATGTCAGTTGGTCAATCCCAGGACAGCGCGCCGCCGGACTGATATTCAATAACCCGGGTTTCGAAAAAATTGCGTTCTTTTTTCAGATCGATCATTTCGCTCATCCAAGGAAACGGGTTTTCTTCGTTCGGAAACAGCGCATCGAGACCAATCTGGGTTGCGCGCCGATTGGCGATATAGCGCAAGTACCCCTTGAACATCGATGCATTCATGCCCAACACGCCGTGCGGCATGGTGTCTTCGGCGTAGCGGTACTCCAGGTCAACGGCAGTCTCAAACAACGACTTGATTTCAGCCTTGAAATCTGGCGTCCACAGCATTGGGTTTTCCGACTTGAGCTGGTTGATCAGGTCAATGCCAAAGTTGCAGTGCATCGACTCGTCGCGCAAAATGTACTGGTACTGTTCAGCCGCGCCGGTCATCTTGTTCTGACGCCCCAAGGCCAGAATCTGCGTAAAACCAACGTAGAAAAACAGACCTTCCATCAGACAGGCAAAAACAATCAGCGACTTCAGCAGCGTCTGGTCCGACTGCGGCGTTCCGGTATGGAACGACGGAGACATGATCGCCTCAATGAACGGCAGCAGGAATTCGTCTTTGTCACGAATCGACTGCACCTCGTGGTAGGCGTTGAATATCTCGCCTTCATCCAAGCCAAGCGACTCGACAATGTATTGGTAGGCGTGCGTATGGATCGCCTCTTCAAACGCCTGGCGCAGCAAAAACTGACGGCATTCGGGCGCCGTGATGTGCCTGTAGGTGCCCAGCACGATGTTATTGGCGGCCAGCGAATCGGCCGTAACGAAGAAACCCAAGTTGCGCTTGACGATGCGGCGCTCGTCTTCACTCAAACCGTTTGGGGTTTTCCAGAGGGCGATGTCGCGCGTCATGTTGACCTCTTGCGGCATCCAATGATTGGCACAACTGGAGAGGTATTTTTCCCACGCCCATTTGTACTTGAACGGCACGAGCTGGTTGACGTCTGTCTGGCCGTTGATGATGCGCTTGTCCGCAGCATTGACACGTCGCGGCGAGGTCCGCGGTGGCCTGGCGGGTACAGTGGTCGCAAGCGGCGACAGTGGATCGCAATGATCAACGGTGAAATCTGCGGGGAGGTTGGCCTTACGCTCGGCCAGTGAAAGTTCTGGCAAGCGAAATGAAGGAAGCGAACTGACAGTGGGTGTGATTTCTTCGTCCCAGGACAACATGGTACTTTCCGATGGCTGGATTATGTGATGACGTTAAAAAAATTGAAAGCGTTTTTATGCGGACGATCATCAACACGCAGTGCACTGTTGCGCTTGTGCACCGCTGCTGCACTGCGTATTGATGCTCACTGACAAGACTCGCACGTCGGATCGTCAACACCACAAAACTTCACGTCGGTTGCCGGTGCACTGGCGATCTGCTCACGCGCAGCCGCAGCTGCCGCGTCAAGCGCACTCAAGGCAGTTGCACCAATGGCATCGTTACCCGCCGAGACCGCGTTCAGGCGCCCTGCCTTGACGGTCGATTTTTCGACGTGCGTAGCCGATTGCGTGCGCAAGTAGTAGGTCGTCTTCAGCCCACGCAGCCAAGCCAGCTTGTAGGTGTCGTCCAGTTTTTTGCCCGAGGCACCGGCGATATAGAGGTTGAGTGACTGCGCTTGGTCAATCCACTTCTGTCGGCGCGCCGCGGCTTCAACCAACCAGCGCGTCTCAATTTCAAATGCCGTCGCGTACAGGGTCTTCACCTCCACAGGTACCCGATCAATGGCCTGCAGCGATCCGTCAAAGTGCTTGATGTCCATCACCATCACGTCGTCCCACAACCCGAGGCGCTTAAGGTCGCGCACCAGGTAATGGTTGATGACGGTGAACTCGCCGGACAGATTGGACTTGACCGACAGATTGCCGAAACATGGCTCGATCGATGCATCGACACCGACAATGTTGGAAATAGTTGCCGTTGGCGCAATGGCAACGCAGTTGGCGTTGCGCATGCCATCGGCGGCAATCTTCTGGCGCAAGGCATCCCAATCCAGCTGAGCCGAACGATCAACCTCAACAAAGCCACCGCGTTGTGCCGCCAGCCGGTCCAACGTATCCAGCGGCAAGACGCCTTGACTCCAAAGTGACCCCTGGTAACTGGCGTAGGTACCGCGTTCCCGCGCCAGTTCGCTCGACGCCCAATAGGCGTAGTAACAAATGGCTTCCATGGACTCGTCAGCAAACGCCACGGCAGCATCACTGGCGTAGGGAATGCGCATTTCGTACAAGCTGTCTTGGAAGCCCATCAAGCCCAGTCCCACCGGCCGATGACGCAGATTCGAATCACGCGCCTTACGAACCGCGTAGTAGTTGATGTCGATGACGTTATCAAGCATGCGCATGGCCGTCGTGATCGTTCTTTGCAGCTTTGCGTGGTTGATGCGCGCACCGTCCAGGTGTTGCCGCAAGTTGATCGAACCCAGGTTGCAAACCGCCGTCTCTGACACGCTGGTGTTGAGCGTAATTTCAGTGCACAAATTACTCGAGTGAACGACGCCCACGTGTTGCTGTGGCGAACGCACGTTGCAGGCGTCCTTGAAGGTAATCCATGGATGGCCGGTTTCAAACAGCATCGTCAGCATCTTGCGCCACAAGTCGGTCGCCTGGACGATCTTGAATGGTGCGATGTCGCCGCTGGCGGCACGTTCTTCATAGCGCAGGTAGGCTTGCTCAAAATCGCTGCCAAACTTGTCGTGCAGATCGGCAACACTGTCGGGAGAAAACAGCGTCCACTGCCCCTTCTCCATCACCCGGCGCATGAATAGGTCGGGGACCCAGTTGGCCGTATTCATGTCATGCGTACGACGTCGATCATCGCCGGTGTTTTTGCGCAACTCCAGAAACTCTTCAATGTCGAGGTGCCAGGTCTCTAGGTATGCACAAACGGCGCCCTTGCGTTTACCGCCTTGATTGACCGCGACGGCTGTATCGTTGACGACTTTGAGGAACGGCACGACCCCCTGCGATTCACCGTTGGTTCCTTTGATGTGTGCACCCAGCGCGCGCACGGCCGTCCAGTCGTTGCCCAGACCTCCGGCGAACTTTGACAACAGCGCGTTTTCCTTGATCGCCTCGTAAATGCCACCGAGGTCGTCGGGCACCGTCGTCAGGTAGCAACTCGACAGTTGCGAACGCAAGGTGCCGCTGTTGAATAGGGTCGGCGTGGACGACATGAAGTCGAAGGACGACAGCACCTCATAGAACTCAATGGCGCGCGCCTCCCGGTCAATCTCGTTAAGCGCCAGGCCCATGGCCACACGCATGAAAAATACCTGCGGCAACTCAATGCGCACTTTGTTGATATGCAGAAAGTAGCGGTCATACAACGTTTGCAGACCCAAGTAATCAAACTGCAGATCACGATTGGCCTTGAGGGCACCCGCCAGACGCCGCAAGTCAAACTGCATCAGGCGCTGGTCAAGCAACTCGGCGTCAACACCGCGGGCAATTGCTTGCGGGAAGTAGTCTTCGTACGTTCGCGCCATGTCCGCCGAGCTCAGATCTTGGCCGACAACCTCCTTGACGATGGTGTGAAACAACAGTCGCGCCGTGGCGAAGGTGTAATCAGGGTCCCTTTCAATCAGCGTGCGCGCTGCCAAAACGCTCGCCTTGTAGACCTCGTCCATGGGTACACCGTCGTACAAATTGCGCAGTGTCTCGGCCAGAATGGGTTCGGGCCTGACGTCTTGGCCCAGTCCGGCACACGCCGACGAGATAATGTTCGACAGGCGCACCATGTCCAACGCTATGCGCCGTCCGGCGTCTGTCACGTGCAGAATCTGCGCTGCAGCGGTTAGCGGCGTCGACTTGTGCGCGCGCTCTTGCGCGCGCTTCTCGCGATACAACACATAGGCGCGGGCAATTTCGTGGTGACCACTACGCATCAATCCCAGCTCGACCTGGTCTTGCACGTCTTCAATGTGGAACGTGCCCCCTGACGGACGCGAGCGCAACAACGCCCGAACGACACCCTGTGTGAGAACTTCAACGGTTTCGCGCACGCTGGCCGACGCCGCGCCCTGCGTCCCGTGAACGGCCAGAAACGCCTTCATCATGGCCAAAGTGATCTTGTCGGGTTCAAATGGCACGACCGCGCCATTGCGGCGAATGATCTGATACTGCACAAACAAGTTAGCAGTGAGTTTTGCGGTCGACCTGGGCGCCGCCACGGGCGTCGGGTTGATCAAAGACAAGTCGGTCGATGGCACAAGGCTTTGCATTGCTTCTTTCTCTCTTGAGGTGGTTTCTTGACTTTGCCAGATGTGAATTCGCCCGTCGAATGGCATCGATTCGCCGGTGCTTCACACGGCAGCTTACCACTAAATATAGAGAGTTTTATCAGTAAAAACGCTAGTAATAGCGTTTTACGCCAGCCAATGTCGCAACTCAAACGTGCCGCAGCACGGCTTGCGGAAGAACGCCATCGACCAGCCCCAGGCGCCTTTGCAACTGCAGCCAATCGAAGCCCGCACCTGGGTCTTGCTTGCGCCCAGGGGCAATGTGTTCGTGACCAGCAATGTAAGCGATGGGATATTGCCGCATCAGGCTGGCACACAACGCGCTCAACGTGGCGTATTGAGCCAAAGCAAATGACTGGCCTTCCAGGCCCTCCAGCTCAATGCCAATGCTGTCGTCATTGCAATTGACACGGCCGCGGTAGCTCGACGCGCCGGCGTGCCAGGCACGGGCATCGCAACTGACAAATTGCCAGAGCTCGCCGGTGCGTTGAATGTAAAAGTGTGCTGAAACTTCCAACCCTTCAATGCTTTGAAAGTAAGGGTGGCGCTGCCAATCGAGTTGATTGGTAAACAGTTGCCGAACTTCATCGCCGCCGTACTGTCCGGGCGGCAAACTGATCGAGTGCACCACCAGCAAATCAATGCAACTGTCGCTCGGGCGAGGTCCAAAGTTAGGAGAATCCACGCGCGCGGCAAAACGGTACCACCCGTCGCGCCACAGTGCGTGGTCGCCCCCTGCGGTGCGTCGCTCAGGCGAAGTCATCCTGACCAAATCCGGTCGCCGGCGCCTCAATCTGCAGTCGATCAATGCGGTAGCGCATCTGCCGCAGGCTCAACCCGAGTCGCGCAGCGGCGGCGGTTCGGTTGAAGCGGGTGGCCTGCAGGGCCTTCGTCAGAATTTCGCGCTCCAGGCGATCCAAGTACGCCTGCAGGTCATCAGGCAAGGACACCGCATCGCCAGGGTCCGAGGCGACGCTGGTCACCGATGCCGAATCGGTAGCGCCGGCGACGCTTTGCGGAGCTCGACTGCCGTCTTGGGACGGCGTATCCAGTGTCAGCTGATGCCCGTCGCTCAACGCCACGGCACGGTACAGCAGGTTCTCCAATTCGCGCACATTGCCGGGCAGCGACATGCGCGACAGACGCTCCAGCGCTTCGCCAGCAAGCTCTGGCGTCGTCATGCTGGCTTCTTCGGCGATACGGGTCAACAAGGCGCAGCACAGGTCGGGCAAGTCTTCGGTGCGCTCGCGCAATGGCGCAATGACCAAGTCAATGACGTTGAGCCGGTAAAAAAGGTCTTGCCGAAAATTGCCGTTCTGGACTTCTTGTGCCAAATTTTTGTGTGTGGCGCTGACGATACGCACGTCGACCGTATCCTCCTGATTGGACCCCAGCGGTCGAATGCGCCGCTCTTGGATGGCGCGCAACAGCTTGGACTGCATCGGCAGTGGCAAGTCGCCGATTTCATCCAGGAACAGCGTGCCACCGCGCGCTGCATGAAAAAAGCCTTCGCGGTCGTGCGTTGCCCCGGTGTAGGCGCCTTTCTTGGCGCCAAAAAACTCGGCCTCAAGCAGCGTCTCTGGAATCGCGCTGCAATTGACCGCTACCCAAGGCCCTTTGGCTCTATGGCTGTTGGCGTGAATGGCATATGCAACCAGTTCCTTGCCGGTTCCCGATTCGCCAGTCACCATGACCGGCGCCATGCTCGGCGCAATCTTGAGAATTCGCTCCTTGACCTGTTGCATGCACTCCGAGCGTCCGACCAGGCGTCCCAGGGCGCGTTGCCCGAGCGCCCCACCAGAAACACTTTGTGTGGCACTGCTGCTCGCCGCCATGTTTTCCCCGGCTATGCTGGCCGTACTGCGCGCCGCCGAAGCGACCACGGCGCGAAACTGCTTCAGATCAACCGGCTTGGTCAAATAGTCAAACGCACCGGCTTTCAATGCCTCCACGGCGTTCTGCGTCGAACCATAGGCGGTGATGACGACGCACCGCTCACCACGCGCGCTGGCACCGATATCGTGAATCAACGACATACCAGAACCGTCGGGTAGTCGCATGTCAGTGATCAGCACGTCGTAGCTGCTCTGCGCCAGCAGTGCCGTGGCCTGCTGGACGTTTTTCGCGGTGTCAACCGCATAGCCCTCACGCAGCAAAGTGAGTTCGTAGAGCGTGCGCAGGTCGGGCTCATCGTCAACGACCAGAATGCGAATGGAACTAGTGGGAGCACTCATGCGGGGTATTGATTGGGAGAAAACGCCTTGACTTCATTGAGCTTGAATGTGACGATGAATTCGTTTCCGGCGACGACCTGTGCATCGATCGGATATTCGCTGCGTTCATAGCTGATGTTGGCGCCATGGCTTTCGCACAATTCCCGGCAAATATACAACCCAAGACCACTGGAGCGACTTTCCGACGAAAAAAAGGGTTCGAAAAGATGCTGTTCCACAGACGAGTCAAGCGTCGCACCATCGCTCCAGACGCGCAACGCAGCGATTCTCCCGGTGTCGGCCGCGACGCTGCAAGCCAAGCGAATTTGAATGCCCCCGTGACGTCGACTGGTGTAGCGCAATGCGTTGTCCAACAAATTGATCAAAACCCGGCGCAAATGCTCGGCGTCGAACAGCACAACGGCGGATGGGGTGTCAGCGCATACGGTCACCACCTCGGCACAGCCGTTTTGACTACTCCAGTCATGGGCAATGCGTTCAACTGCAGCCGTCAAATCCAATTTTTCAACGGGACGCGAACCAGTCGGCACCTGCACCAGTCGCAAGACGTCTTGCACGATGTTTTCCAGACGCGCGGCATTTTGGCGAACCATCTCTGCCAGACGGCGTTGCCCGGGGTCCTGCAAATCTTCGCTCAGCAAGGCATTGGCCTGTGTAATGGCCGCCAACGGATTGCGAATCTCATGGGCAACCGCGGCCGACATGCGCCCCATACCGGCCAACTTTTCTGCGCGCACGCGCGCTTCAATTTGCCGCTGGTCCTGCATAAAGACAACGCACAGAGCCGGCGCGTCGTCTTCGGCAGCACCGGCCAATTGCGTGCGTACCAACAGGCGGCGCCGGGCCGCCCCCTGTTGGATGACCTCAATGTTGGCAATTTGCGCATTTTGATTTAAAAAACTGGTGTGAATCAGTCGCAACAGCGCGCCCCAGCGCGGACGCTGCGCCAGATCAATGTCATTGTCACGCGGCGAATCGAGCAGAGCGTGCGCTGCCGGATTGGCCAACAACACCCGACCATCCTCGGCGGCGACCAGAATGCCGTCGTCCAGTGACTCGATGACCAATTGATTGACCTGCTGCTGCACCGTCGCCGCCAGCTGACTGCGCCGGGCGCGCCGCTCGACGTTGGCCAAGCGGGTGGCCATCTGGCTGGCGACAAACGAAATGGCGAAACAACCGGCGCCGGTCAACGCCGCCTGAAGTCCATAGGCAGCGAAATCGCCTGGCATCTGCAGGGACTGCCATGCGGCATATACAAACAGCAGCAGTGTCACGCCCGCCGCTGAAGCAATCGCCTGCAGTGGAGTCCCCAGTATGCTGACCATCAGCACCGGCAGCGCAAGCAACGGCGCGTAATTGATCGCACCAGCCTGAACCCACTGCAACGAACTGAAGGTCAGCACATCGAGGCCGACCGTGCGCAGCCACATACTGTCCAGCGTGCGCCCCAGGAGCCGCGGCCGGGCCGTGAGTCTGACGGCCAAAGCGGCGGCAAAGTAAGCCGTGCAAATCAGCAAGGCCGCCCCCCCTTGGTGCGTAATCAGCGCAAAGATACTGCCCTGGAGCATCATCAACACCAAGCCCAGTGTGGCGCGCGCCGTCATGAAACCGCGCCAGATGCGCTCAAATTCGCGGGGCTGTTCGTCGGCTGAGACAGCAACCACGGGCGCGTCCGGCGGCCAGGGTGCAGTTGCTGACGGCGTGGTCATTCAGGGGGTTCCGACTGCTGCAAATGCGACTGGCTGCAGTAACTTCCCTTGGCGCCAACAAGTGCATCAGCAACCGGCAAATGCACGCCACACTGACGGCATTGCACCATCGCGGCGGGTTCGATCGGCGCAGACTTATTTTGATCAACAGCGGGCGGTCTGGCGGCGTTCGAGAGGCTGCGCACCAGCCATGCGCCGGCCAGGACAATCACCAAAAAAAACACTGCCTTCACAGCGTGCGGCCCAAAACCACTTCCATGACAAAACGCGAACCCACATAAGCCAACAGCAGCAAACCCGCCCCGACGTAGAGCACGCGAGTGGCCTGCCTGCCGCGCCAGCCAAAGTGCGCGCGCCCCAGAAGCAGGACGGCGAATGTCACCCAGGACAACAACGCAAAAATGGTTTTGTGATTCAACTGCAAGGCGTGCGCGCCGCCGTACAACTGGCTACCAAACAGTAGGCCAGCCAGCAAGGTCGCCGACAACAGGACGAAACCCACGGTGACAAAGCGGAAGGTCAATCGCTCCATAGTCAGAATCGGCATGCCGGTTGAGACATCCGCCGCACTGCGGATGCGTGCCTCGGCCTGCGTCATCAGCCAGGCGTGCGCCACGGCAATGCCAAACAGCCCGTAGGACGAGATACCCAGCGCAAAATGCAAGGGCAGCCACGGCGAAGCATTGGCGTTCAACGGCGCGCCCGGAAACAGCAAACCCAACAAAACAGCCAACGAGCCCAACGCCGCAGTCACCCAGGGCTTCTTGAACTGTGGATACGCGTAGCCTTCAAACGCATAGACCAGCCCGACCAGCCAAGCCGTCAATGACAGCGCTGGCGCAAAGCCAAAACGCGCTTCAGGCCCCAACAAACCCAACGCCAGCAGCACCGCATGCAAGGACCAACCCAACCATACCGCCAAGTTAACCACGCGCAGACTCAGGCGCGGCGTACCCAAAGCAGCAACGGCATAAGCGAGCGACGTACCCAAGGCAAGCGCAAGGGTCAGGGGGGTTGCACTGGCTAGAATCATTCCCACAGTTTAGCGTTTTGTTTTCCACCGTCTCGCGGTGATACGTACCCTGGGTCCGCCCGTCGGACTCGACCTTTTATGGCATCTGCACTCACCGACAAACTCTCCCGTCTGGTCAAGCAAATTCGCGGACAGGCCCGCATCACCGAGGCGAACGTCACGGACATGCTGCGTGAAGTGCGCATGGCGCTGCTGGAAGCCGACGTTGCCCTCCCCGTGGTGCGCGATTTCATTGCGCGGGTCAAGGAAAAGGCGCTCGGACAGGACGTGCTGGGGTCGCTGACTCCGGGGCAGGCGCTGGTCAGCATCGTCAACAAGGAACTCGCCGCGACCATGGGCGAAGGTGTCGCCGATATCAACCTGGCCGCTCAACCACCGGCAGTGATCTTGATGGCCGGTCTGCAGGGCGCTGGCAAGACCACCACCACCGCCAAACTGGCCAAACATCTAATTGAGAAGCGCAATAAAAAGGTACTAACTGTCTCGGGCGACGTCTATCGCCCGGCGGCCATTGAGCAGCTCAAGACCGTTACCAGCCAGTCCGGCGCCGAGTGGTTCGCCAGTACCCCCGACCAAAAACCCGTGGACATCGGGTTGGCCGCGCTGGACTATGCCAGAAAGCATTTTTTTGACGTCTTGCTGGTCGATACCGCTGGCCGACTGGCCATCGACGCGGCGCTGATGCGGGAGATCAAGGACCTGCACTCGGCGCTGGCACCGGTGGAAACCCTGTTTGTCGTCGACGCCATGCAAGGCCAGGACGCCGTGAACACAGCCAAGGCGTTCAAGGACGCCCTGCCGCTGACTGGCATCATTTTGACCAAACTCGACGGTGATTCGCGCGGTGGCGCCGCGCTGTCGGTTCGCCAGGTCACCGGTGCGCCGATCAAATTCGCCGGCACCAGCGAGAAGCTCGATGGTCTGGAGGTTTTCGACGCCGAGCGCCACGCCGGTCGGGTGCTCGGGATGGGCGACATTCTGGCCCTGGTCGAGCAGGTCACCGCCGGGGTCGACGTAGCGCAGGCGCAAAAATTAGCGGCCAAGGTCAAGAGCGGCGCCGGCTTTGACATGAACGACTTTTTGACGCAGATCCAACAGATGAAGCAGATGGGTGGCTTGAGCAGCCTGATGGACAAGCTGCCCGCCGCCATGGCGGCCAAAGCCGGTCAGGTCGACATGGACCGGGTCGAAAAAGACGTCAAGCGCAAAGAAGGCATCATTCAAAGCATGACGCCGCAAGAGCGCAGCAAGCCCGAGATCATCAAGGCCACGCGCAAGCGCCGTATTGCCGCTGGCGCCGGCGTTCAGGTTCAGGAAGTCAATCGCATGCTCAAGGAGTTCGAGCAAATGCATGACATGATAAAAAAAATGAAGGGCGGCGGCATGATGAAAATGATGAAGCGCCTGGGCGGCATGAAGGGCCTGCCAAAAATGCCCTTTTGACGCGTCACGGCGCCCTACGCGTCCTGGCCCCCGCGATGGGCGTGGCGGCGCGCCCGACGGCGCGCCCGTTGCGCCCGGCGTTCACGGCGTCGCGCAGTTTTCCACTGCATCAAGTTAAAGATCGCCTTCGTCAGATAACCCAGCGCATACAAACCGATCAGCCCGAGCAGCCACGGCTGCAGGTCGTCAATCAGTTGTCGCAACAAAAGAGCGTCGTAGTCTTTGTCGAGTTGTGTCTGCGCTGCAGATTTGGGAGCCGGCGCCGGGTCTTGCCAGCCCGCGGCGTTGGCCGACGCTCTGGCCCGCTGCAGTGCCAAGGCGTCCTCATCCTGATTCTGGTGACTCCACTGGTGGCTCAAGCCCAAAGTTTCTTTGACGTCATGCCAAGTTTCCAGCGCACCGGATTCGGCGAGTTCGTTGTACATCGGGCGCACCGACTCTTTGATGACGCTGCGCACCGAGGTGCCTGCCTGCGCGTCTGGGGTCGGTGCAGGCGACACCGCCTCGCCGCTCGGCGTAAGCCCCATCGCGGCGGCCCTGCCGCGCACCGCAGCGGCGTCCTCGGCTGCCATGGCGTCACGAGGCAAGTCAGACAGATCGATTGGCACGACAAGCGGTGCCGCAGGCTCGC
>JBBIGT010000071.1:0-11475 GCA_037447395.1 Comamonadaceae bacterium
TGCCGCGCGCGGCTTCGCGGTCGCTGCGACTGTGCGTGGCGCGCGGCAACATGCCGTACTCGGCGGTGACCCAGCCTTCGCCGCTGCCTTTTTTGTGCGGTGGCACTTTCTCCAGCACCGAGGCGTTGCACAGCACGCGGGTGGCGCCGCATTCGATCAGCACCGAGCCTTCGGCGTGCACGGTGTAGTGACGGGTGATGCGCAGCGGGCGCAGAGCGTCTACGGCGCGCGCGTCGGCGCGGACAAATTCAGACATGACTGGCTCTCTCAGAAAAAATCAGCCCGCGCGGCGCGACGTGCGGGCAATGGCGTCGTTGATTTCGGCAATTGAGCGCTCGATCGACGCGTCGTCGAGTTCGCCTTTCTCGGCCTCGGACTCTTGCCAGCCGAGCTGCACCGTCGAGGCAAAGAAGTCGCTGCTGGCCGAGCCGGTGGTGACCGCGCCGCGTCCTGAATCGACGACGTTGGGCGTCTCCCACTCCAGCGCGATGCAGGTGACGTTGTCAGAGGTCGCGCCGGCCAAACGCAGGGCCTCTTCGACCAGCTCAGGCACGGCGACGTCGACCGGCTTGCTGCCCAGCTCGTCGACCAGGGTTTCTTCGCTCAACGCCGACCAGAGGCCGTCGGAGCACAGCATGACGCGGTCGCCCTGCTGCAGGTTCAACGGGCCGGTGATCGAAAAAATCGGCTTGGTCGGCGAGCCCAGACAGGTGAACAGCACGTTGCGGTTGCCGGCGTCGGCCGCGCCCGGTGCCGGCTTGCGCCCGAGCTGCTGCTCTGACACCGAATGGTCGCGCGTACGCGTCAGCAAGCGGCCGTGGCGCAACAGGTACAGCCGCGAATCGCCGCAGTGTGTCCAGCTGACCGTGCCGTCCTGCACCACCGCCAGCACGATCGTCGTGCGCGGCGAGTCGAGCATCGCCTGGTCCAGCCCGTAGCGCAGGATCTGCCGGTGCGCCGTCATCACCGCGCTGGTCAGGAAGGCGTTGACGTCGGGCAGCAGCGGCTTGGCCTCTTGCTGAAACAGCGTGGCGACGCTTTGCAAGGCCATCTGCGCGGCGACTTCACCGTCCGGGTGGCCACCCATGCCGTCGGCCAGCACAAACACCGCTGACGAGCGCGTGTAGCAGTAGCCCATGCGGTCTTCATTATTTTTGCGGCCCCCTTTGCGGCTGACCTGGAAGACGGAAAACTTCATGTCACTTGCGTTTCAGGTCGGTCGATCTAAGCGCAGTTTTCTTGCCGCCGGCGACCATCGAGCCGATCTGCATGCGCACTTTCTCGCCGACGCTCAACTGCGTGTAACGCCGCTCGCTTGGGCTGTTGAGTTCTTTTTGCAGGGCAAACACCGACTGCGGCCGCGCCAGCGGGTCCAGCGACATGCACCATTGCACCACCTCGATCAGATTGTCAGAGTAAACGCCTTGCAGGCGCTTGAACGACTGCAGCATCGGGTCGTTGGTCTTGCGCTGCGGCGCCTCGCTGGGCGGGTAGCCGTGCATGCTGGCAAAAATGCACGCACCAATGGCGTAAATATCGGTCCATGGCCCCATGGTGCTGTCGCGCCGGTACATCTCGGGGGCGGCAAAACCGGGGGTGTACATCGGGCGGATGAAATTGCCTTCTTTGCTGAGCACCTCGCGCGCCGCGCCAAAGTCGATCAGCACGGCCTTGTCATCGTTGGTGATGAAGATGTTGGCCGGCTTGATGTCCAAGTGCAGCATCTTGTGCTGGTGCACGATGCGCAAGCCGCGCAAAATTTCTTCGAACAGCGAGCGGATGGTCGACTCGCGAAACACCTTGGGCCGCTTCAGGTCGCGCGCCAGCACGATGTAGTCTTGCAAACTGGCGCCTTCCAGGTAGTTCATCACCATGTAGACGGTGTCGTTCTCGCGGAAGAAATTCATCACGCTGACGACCGACGGATGCGAGATTTGCGCCAGCGAGCGGCCTTCTTCAAAAAAGCTTTTCAGGCCCAGGCGGTAGAGTGACAACTTCTCGGGCTCAACCTGTGGCACCAACGCGCCGGGCGCACGACTGGTCAGCGTCGCCGGCAGATATTCCTTGATGGCCACCTGTTGCCCGTCGTCACCGACGGCCTGATAAACCACGCCAAAACCGCCAGCCGCCACCCGGCGCACGATCCGGTAGCCGCCGATCTGGGCACCTGGTGGCAGCGGGGACGGTTTAACCTTTGACATAATTTCAATCGGGGAGACGCTCGGGGCGCGAGAATCGGGCCAATCTCAGAAACAAAAAGCAACCGATTTCGAAAGCAGATGTGCATGTCAGTTTACAGCATGACTGGTTACGCCAGTGCCCAAACCAAGCCGTCGAGCCGGGCCGACGGCGAACAATCACAAATTGTTGCAAACGATCGTCTGGGCGTCGAAATTCGCTCGGTCAACAGCCGTTTTCTGGACCTGGCGTTTCGCCTGCCCGACGAGTTGCGCTTTCTGGAGCCCGCGCTGCGCGAGAAGCTGACGGCCAAGTTCAAGCGCGGCAAGATCGAGTTGCGCGCCGCGGTCGAGAGCAACAACGCCGGCCTGCCCGGTGAGCCGTCCACGCGACTGTTGCAGCGCCTCAACGCCATCCAGGACAACGTCAAAGCCTGGCTGCCCAACGCCGCACCGCTGACGGTGGCCGAAGTCATTCGCCTGGGCGGCGACCAGAGTGTGTCAGGCAGCCAATGGCAAAAGCCCTTGCTAAGCGTCACCGACCAGGCGATCAAAGCCTTGCTGGCGGCCCGCGAGCGCGAGGGCGCGCGCCTGGCCGAGATGCTGCACGAGCGCATCGGCCAGTTGCGTGCGCTGGCACAGCAGGCCGCGCCGCTGATTCCGCAATTGGTTGAGCAACAACGCCAGCGCTTTCTGGAACGCTGGCGCGAGGCCATGGGGCTGACCGAAAACAGCGTTGGCAACGTCGGCGGTGCGGCCGCCCAGGATCGCGCACTGACCGAAGCCACCGCTTTTGCCATCCGCATCGACGTCGCCGAAGAGCTGACCCGGCTGGGCGCGCACCTCGACGAGATCGAGCGCCTGCTGCAGCACGGCGGCGACATCGGCAAGCGGCTGGACTTTCTGATTCAGGAACTGCACCGCGAAGCCAACACGCTGGGTGCCAAGTCGGCGGCGCTGGAGCTGACGCACATCTCGGTGGACATGAAGGTATTGATCGAGCAAATGCGCGAGCAAGTGCAAAACCTGGAATAGGCGTCATGGATTACCCCGGAAACCTATACGTCGTCGCCGCGCCCAGCGGTGCCGGCAAGTCGAGCCTGGTCAAGGCGCTGATGGAGCTTGACGCGCTGGTACGGCCGTCGGTTTCGCACACCACGCGCGCGCCGCGCGGCCAGGAAAAGCACGGGCGCGAGTACTACTTTGTCTCGGCCGCCGAGTTCGACGCGATGATCGCCGCCGACGCTTTCGTCGAGTGGGCCAACGTGCACAACCACCGTTACGGCACGTCCAGGAAGGCCATCGAAGAGCGCATGACGCAGGGCGCCGACGTCATTCTTGAAATCGACTACCAAGGCGCGCTGCAAATCAAAAAGTTGTTCAGCAACGCCGTCGCCATTTTCATCCTGCCGCCAAGCTGGGACGAGCTGCGCGCGCGGCTCGAGCGTCGCGGCGAAGACAGTGCCGAGGTGATAGCGGTGCGCCTGCAGAACGCCGCCCGCGAGATGGCCCACGTCGACAAATTCGACTTCGTTATAATCAACGAGCTGTTCGACCGGGCCCTGTTTGACATGAAATCCATCGTCCACGCCCAGCGACTCAAGTATCTTTCGCAGCGCCGCGCCAAAGCAGACATCTTCAAGGCGCTCCACATTTCATAGTCTGCAACCCTGCTTTATTTGGAGAACTCATGGCCCGTATCACCGTTGAAGACTGCCTGGTGCAGATTCCGAACCGTTTCCAGCTGGTGCTGGCTGCGTCGTACCGCGCACGCATGCTCAGCCACGGCCATTCACCCAAGGTCGAAAGCAAGAATAAGCCCGGTGTCACCGCGCTGCGTGAAATTGCCGCCGGCAAGGTAGGCATCGAGATGCTGAAAAAGGTTCCTCTCTGAGCGGCGCCAAGCGCCCCGACCAAGCACCGCGCCGCGGTGCTTTTTTATTGGCCAGGCGCGGCGCGGCGCAGGCCCGCGCTATATTCGCGCCATGAGCGCACCACGCAAGTCTGGCACGGCTGAGGCGGCCCCGGCTGCGGCGGCCGGCGGTGCCGCCGCCGAAGCCAACGCCGCAGCGGCCAGCTTTGCGGCGCTGACCGGCAAGCTGGGCTATCTGAGCCCGGCCGACCTGGACGACGTGCGCCAAGCCTACCGCTTTGCTGACCAGGCGCATCTGGGCCAGCTCAGAAACAGCGGCGAGCCCTACATCACCCACCCGATCGCCGTGGCCTCGCAATGCGCCGAGTGGAAGCTCGACGCGCAGGCGCTGATGGCCGCTTTGCTGCACGACGCCATGGAAGACTGCGGCATCACCAAGACCGACCTGATCGAGCGCTTTGGCGCGCCGGTGGCCGAGCTCGTCGACGGGCTGACCAAACTGGAGCGGCTGCAGTTCAACACCCGGGAAGAAAGCCAGGCTGAGTCGTTTCGCAAGATGCTGCTGGCCATGGCGCGTGACGTGCGCGTCATCCTCATCAAGCTGGCCGACCGCACGCACAACATGCGCACGCTGGCCAACGCGCCGCGGCCGAAATGGCAGCGCATCGCCTCAGAAACGCTCGACGTCTACGCGCCCATCGCCTACCGTCTGGGGCTCAACGAAACCTACCGGGAATTGCAGGACCTGGCGTTCAAGCACTTGCGGCCGTGGCGCTACAGCATTCTGGCCAAGGCCGTCGCCAAGGCGCGCAGCCGCCGCCGCGATCTGATCCAGAAAGTGCAGGCCGACCTGGACGCCGCCTACGCGCACCAGGGGCTGGCGGTGCGCATTGCCGGGCGCGAGAAAACCCTCTACTCCATCTACAAGAAGATGGACGAAAAGAATCTCAGCTTCGCCCAGGTCACCGACATCTACGGCTTTCGCATCATCGTGCACAGCGTCATCGACTGCTACACGGCGCTGGGCGTGCTGCACCAGCTCTACAAACCGGTGCCGGGCAAGTTCAAGGACCATATCGCCATCAGCAAGATCAACGGCTACCAGTCGCTGCACACCACGCTGGTCGGGCCGTCGGGCATCAACGTGGAATTTCAGCTGCGCACCGACGCCATGCACCTGGTGGCCGAGTCGGGCATCGCCTCGCACTGGCTTTACAAGGAAGACGCGCCCGGCGCCATCAGCCAGAGCGACCGCATGGGCTCGAAATGGCTGCAGTCGCTGCTCGATATTCAGGACGAAACGCGCGACGCCACCGAGTTCTGGGACCACGTCAAGGTCGACCTATTCCCCGACGCGGTCTACGTCTTCACGCCCAAGAGCCAGATCATGGCCATGCCGCGTGGCGCCACCGTGGTCGACTTTGCCTACGCCATCCACAGCAACATTGGCGACCACACGCAGGCGGCCAAGGTCAACAACGAGCTGGTGCCGTTGCGCACCGAGGTGAAGAACGGCGACGTGGTCGAGATCATCACCTCAGGGCAGTCCAACCCCAACCCGGCGTGGCTGGGTTTTGTGCGCACGGCACGCGCGCGCTCAAAGATTCGTCAGTACCTGAAAACGCTGGAGCTGACCGAGTCTGAACATCTGGGCGAAAAAATGTTGGCACAGGCGTTGCGCGCCGAGGGCATCGACCATTTGCCCGACCAGGGCAGCGGCTACGCGTCGGTCTGGGAGAAATTGCTGCGCTTCAGCGGCAACCGTAACCTGCCCGAGCTGATGACCGACATTGGCCTGGGCAAGCGCATCGCCAGCATCGTCGCCAAACGGCTGGTGGCGCTGCTGGCCGACGCCGGCGAACGGCCCGACGCATTGCTGCTGACGCGTGAGCGTTTTGTCGCCGGCGAGAGCGTGTCGCAAAGCAGTGTTGCCATCGACGGCAGCGAAAACACCTCAGTGCAGTTCGGCAAGTGCTGCCGGCCGATTCCGGGCGACACCATCGTCGGCTACTTGGGCCGCGGCGAGGGGTTGACGATCCACGCCAGCGATTGCCAGGTGGCCCGCAAGCTGCAAGCCAAAGACGCCGAGCGCTTCATCAACGTCGAATGGGCCGACGAGATCGTGCGCGCTTTTGAAACCGGCATCGTCGTGACGGTGCAAAACGGCAAAGGTGTGCTGGCGCACGTGGCCAGTGCGCTGGCCGTGGCCGAGGCCGACATCACCCAGGTGGACATGACCGACGCGTCCCCCAACGGCGTCATGGACCTGCGCTTTGTCATCAGCGTGCGCGACGCGGCGCAGCTTGAGGCAGTGTTCAAGAACCTGCGCCGCACCGCCAGCGTGCTGCGCGTGCAGCGCGCAAAAAACGCCAACTGAACCGCACCAAAAGAAAAGGCCTTGACGCTTTGCAACGTCAAGGCCTACTCGGTTTGGTGCGGCTGGCAGGAATTGAACCCACGACCCCTTGGTTCGTAGCCAAGTACTCTATCCAACTGAGCTACAGCCGCGAAGCTGCGCAGTATAGCAGCAAATTAACCAACCAGAGCGGCGGCCTCGGCCTCTTGCGCCAGATAGACCCAGTCGACGATGTCGTCACTGGGCACGTAGCCGGCCACCAGTTGCTGCAGCATGGTGCGAATGACGGCGACGTCGTTGACCTGCAGCGCCATGGTTAACGCGCCAAGTCTGGCCTGGAGCTCGGGCCAGGCGATGAAGTCTTCGTGCGCTTTCATGATGCGCGGGTGCAGCGTTGGTTTGGGGTGATTGCCGATCAGCAGCTCTTCATACAGCTTCTCGCCAGGGCGCAGGCCGGTGACTTCGATCTCGATGTCGCCGTCGGGGGTCTGCGCGTCTTTGACCGTCAGGCCCGAGAGCTCGATCATGCGTCGCGCCAGGTCAATGATGCGCACCGACTGGCCCATGTCGAGCACGAACACGTCGCCGCCCTTGGCCATGGAACCGGCCTGGATGACCAGTTGCGCGGCCTCGGGAATGGTCATGAAATAGCGGGTGATGTCGGGGTGGGTCAGCGTGACCGGGCCGCCGTCGTGAATCTGTTGGCGAAACTTCGGCACCACCGAGCCCGACGAGCCCAGCACGTTGCCAAAGCGCACCATGCTGAAGCGCGTGCCGACGTTGCTGGCGCTTAACGCCTGCAATGCCATTTCGGCCAGGCGCTTACTGGCACCCATGACGTTGGTCGGGCGTACCGCCTTGTCAGTACTGATCAGTACAAAGTCGGCCACACCATTATCAAAGGCGGCCTGCGCCGTGCGCAGCGTGCCGAACACGTTGTTTTTGACGCCCTCCGCCGGGTTGTGCTCAACCATCGGCACATGCTTGTACGCAGCGGCGTGGAGATCGGAAGAGCACCGCCAGGTGGCCAGGATCTCGCGCATGCGCTCGCCGTCTTGCACCGACGCCAGCAACGGCACCAGCACGGTGGCGCGGCCGTCGAGCCGGCCCTCCAGCTCTTGATGAATGGCGTAGAGGGCAAATTCACTGAGCTCAATCAGCAGCAGTTTGGCCGGCGCCACCGCCAAGATCTGGCGGCAGAGTTCGCTGCCAATCGAGCCGCCGGCACCGGTGACCATGACAACCTTGCCGACAACAGTCTTGGCCAGCAGGATGTGGTTGGGTTCGACCGGCTCCCGGCCCAACAAGTCGTCAATGTCAAGTTCACGCAGGTCAGACACGTTGACCTTGCCCTGCGCCAGGTCGGTCACGCTGGGCAGCGTGCGCACGGCCACACGGGCGCGGCTGATCTGGCTGAGCACCTCATTGCGCCGCTTGCGCCCCAGGCCGGGCATGGCCAGCAGCACGTCGGTGACGTGAAGCGTGCTGGCCAAATGGTCCAGGTCGGCCGGGTTGTAGATGGGCTGGCCGTTGAGCACGTGACCGTGCAGCCGGTCGTCGTCGTCCAGAAAACCGGCCACCTGCATCGCCGGGCTGTTGGCCATGGCCGACGCCAGTTGCCGGCCGGTACTGCCGGCGCCGTAAATGAGTACCTTGCGCCGCGACGCTCGCTTGAGGATGCCCAGGTACTGGTCGCCCAGCCAAACCCGTGCCAGCGCCCGCGACGTGCCGACAAACATCAGCAGCAACAGCGGTTGGATCAGACCGACGGTGCGCGGCACGCCCGCCACGCCGATCGCGGTAAAAATGGAGGCGTACAGCAAGCCGTAAATGCCCACCGCGCGTGCCACCGCCAGCAACGCCGGCCAGCCGCTGTAACGAAAGATGGCACGGTACAAGCCCGAGACGACAAAAATCGGCAGCGCCATACCAATCGACGCACCCACCGCCCATAGGGCGTTGCCCGACAGCGCAACGAACTCGCCCAAGCGCAGGTAAAAAGCCAGCCAGACTGTCAGCACGCACAGACCCAGATCAACCGACAGTGCAACGAGGCGTTTGGCCGGGCGGGGCAGCGCGAGAATGGGAACGGACAACTGGGCCAGACGCTGATTCATCACCAGACCTCGCGCCGGGGAGTTAGCGTCGACGGTACGCTACACCACGTGTTGGTTTTACGCATTTGCATTCTTCCGTGCTGCCCTGGCCTGACGCCACGCATTCGCCAGAAAAGCCCAGAGCACCCCCACCATGAGCCCGCCGAGCGTGCCCAATGCCAGCAACAGCGTTTTCTTGGGAGATGCCGGCGTTTCTGGAACAAAAATGGCTTCAATGGCGCGTGCCGACTGCGTCGCGGGCGATTCCAGCGCGGTTTCAAGCGCGGTGATCATCTGCCGCTGGCCAAAGGTTTCAGATTCTTTTTGAATGCGCAGCGACGTCATCAAAGCCAGTTGCGTAAAGCGCTCGTCCTTGACGCCGGCCGCCGCAACCAGTTGCGTCAGCGTCGCCAAATCACGTTCGGCAGAGGCCAGCTTCTCGCGGTTGACCTTCAGGTCGGCACGCATACGCGTCAACGCCGGCTGCGCGAGCTCGGAATGCACCTTGACCAGCTCAGCCACCACGGTCTCGGCCTTGCGTTTGGCCGCCTCGGGGCTCTCTGCGCCGGTACGCAACTCGATCAACGGCACTTCCGCCGTTGCGGTGCTTTTGATAATCTTGAGGGCGAGGGCGTTGCTGACACCGGTTGAAGACTGATCCAGTGCCCGAAGCCAATCTTGATCGCCTAACGTCTGCGCGACGCGCCGCTGAAAAGCCGGTGCATTCATTCGCTCAACGGCCTGCACCGGCGGCTCGACTGGCTGCCCACTGACCCGCACCTGCCCCACCTGCCCCACCTGCCCCACCTGGACCACCGCCACCGCCTCGTACTTTGGCGGCAACAAAACAATTCCCGCCACCGCACCGGCGATGCCGATGGTCACGCCGGCGGCGATCGAGCGCCAACCCTGCTGCAATCTCTCCCACAAGTCATACAAGCTGATTTCATCCGCTTGCATCATGTCGTTTTCATTCATTCCCTAATTTCCTTGCAATCAAAAAAACAATTCAATGCGACACACCGTCCCGGCGCAACACCTTCACCAGCGTGAGCCAGAGCACATAAATGTCAAACGCCATTGAGCGGCGTTTCAAGTATTCCTCATCCAGCTTGACCTTAGCTGGTATGGGCAACTCATCGCGACCGTTGACCTGTGCCCAGCCGGTGAGCCCCGGCACCAGCTCGTGCGCGCCGCACGCCGTGCGCAGGGCAATCAAGTCGTCTTGATTGAACAACGCAGGCCGCGGCCCGACAAAGCTCATGTCACCTGTGATGATGCTCCACAACTGCGGCAATTCGTCCAGACTGGACTTGCGCAAAAAAGAGCCAATGGGCGTCAGCCATTGCTCTGGGTTTTGCAGCAGGTGCGTGGCCACGGCGGGCGTATTGATGCGCATGCTGCGGAACTTTGGCATTTTGAAGATGCGGTTGTGTCGTCCAACGCGGTCACTCCAATACAGCGCCGGGCCGGGCGATGTCAAACGCACCATGAGGGCCACCAGCAGAACAGGCACCAACAACAAAACACTGGCAACCAAGCCGAGCAACAAATCAAAAAATCGCTTCATCAAGTTCAAACAATCACAACGGCAAGGTCAGGCGGCATCGCCTACCAGGGTTTCGCTCCAAGCCAAGGCATCTTGCTCGCGTGCAGCATCTTGCCCCATAGCCCGGTAGCCAGCAGCCAAAATAGTCAGAGACCACATGGGGGCGTGCCAGATTCTCAAGATTGAAATCCAACCCCAATGCATTGAGGTCATTGATCGAACGATGCCAGTCGTAGGTTCCGTGCATGGTGCAGAACGCGCAACACTGTCATACCGGCCTTTTCGCTGATGTAGTAGAGGATATACGGTGTGGAGGACGGCCAACTGCGCACAAACTGCGCCAGTTCTGGTCTGGCTTGGCCCATCAGGGGTTGACGTAGCAGAGCTTCGGCATCACGCTCAATAGCCTCCAATACCCTATCAGCGGCAGGCAGGTTTTCGTCGGCAATATAGAGCCAAGCTTGCAGCATATCTGCCTGCGCACGCTCGGTCAATGTGAGCTTGGCATCATCCTTGGCCGCGGGCAGCCCAAATGGTGCGACCTTTGGCCTTGATGGCCTCAATATCCATCGGTGTCGCTCTACCGGCCCGGTAATCTGATAAACCTTGTTCAATGTCCTGTTGCAGCGCAGCTAGAGTGGCGCCCTGAACTGATTGATAAGACTCAAACAGGCGCAGGGCTTCACGGATCACCTCACTGGCAGAGCCAAACATGCCGGACGCAACATGCGAGCGCACCCGGTTTTCCAGTTCAATGGGCAACGAAATGTTTAACGAAATAGTGACTCCCTGGAGAATGGCAGACCTTGCCATTTTAGGTGCGTGATGTAGGCCCCAGAACACTTAGCCGCAACAACCCTGAATGCTGCACCAAAGATCGTCAATTGCCCACCGCCCGGCGCAGCCCCTCGGCTACGGACAATTTAGGTCTCCAACCCAAAAGCGATATCGCTTTACCGCTATCAATTTGCAGATTCCCACAAAGCCGTTGCACTGCATCCGCTTTACCCGTCAGCCGCGCCAGTGCACTTGAGGCCTCAATTTGCGGCAGATAGTGGTGCAGCACCTCGTACATCGGGCTTCCGGTCTTGATGATCTGATCGGGTGGCATGCGCGATGCGTGGCGCGAGTTGATGTGTACCGATGAGGATCAGGCGGCCAAGTGCGTGCGTGATCCGGTGGCAGCGGCCACGCGCTCTGATGCAGCGATGAAGAAGGTGCAAACGCGCATCCTGGTGGATGGCTCACCGGTGCACAGTTTCCAGACTTTGATGGCGCAGTTTCAAACGATTGTGCGCAATACTTGTCGCACACCGGGCGGTGCACCCGATGCGCCTACTTTCCAGATCACCACAACCCCCGATCAAACACAAAAACGTGCACTTGAGTTGATCAATCAGATCAAACCGTAGACAGAACGCGGA
>JBBIGT010000072.1:0-11464 GCA_037447395.1 Comamonadaceae bacterium
GGCGGGCCGGGGCTGCTGCCGCTGCGGGTGCCGGGCGCGCGGCCGGTGCGCTGGGGCGCGGTGCCGGTGCCGAGCGGCCGTAGCCGTCGTCGTCGCCCTGGCTGGGCTCGCCACGACCTTCACGGCCACCGAGCAGTTGCATTTCATTGGCGACGATCTCGGTCGAGTATTTCTCGATACCGTCTTTGTCGGTGTATTTACTGGTGCGGATGCGCCCCTCGACGTACACCGGATTGCCCTTTTTCAGGTACTGACTGGCGATTTCTGCCAGTCGGTTGAAAAACACCACACGGTGCCATTCGGTTTCTTCGATCGGTTCGCCGGCCTTGTTTTTATAGCGCCGGCTGGTGGCGATGGTGACGTTGGCGATCGGGTCACCACTGGGCAGGTAGCGCACTTCGGGGTCGCGCCCCAGGTTGCCCAACAAAATGACTTTATTGACAGAGGCCATGTTCAATCCTTGGTAGAAAACGTTGCTGCTTGGCGCATTATCAAGCTTTGACGGCGGCGCTTGGCAACTTGCCTGCGACCGCGCCCATCGGCCAGGCCAGCACCAGCCACAAGCCCATGGCTGCGGCGCAGCCGACGAACAGCGTGGGCGCGCCGCCGTGTTTCACGAGCCAGCCGCCGCCCAGGCCGCCGGCAAAAAAGCCCAGCGACTGCAGTGTGTTGTAGACACCGATGGCGGAGCCGCGCACGTTGGCCGGCGCCAGGCGCGACACCATGCTCGGCTGGCTGGCCTCCAGCACGTTGAAGCCGTAGAAGAAGACGAACAACAGCACGCCCAGACCCATCGCGCCGGGTTGTCGGTCGGCCAGAAACCACAGCGACAGCTGCACCGCCGCCAGCAGGCCGATGCAGGTCAGGAACACGCCGCGCAGGTAGCCGCGTTTCTCCAATTGAAACAGGCTGCCACCCATCACCACAAACGAGCCCAGCACCGCCGGCAAATACACATGCCAGTGCTGCGCCCGCGGCAAGCCCGCTTGCACCAGCAGCGCTGGCAGCGCCAACCACATGGCCAGTTGCACTGCGTGCAACACAAATACGCCAAAGTTCAGACGTAGCAGCGCCGGCTGGCGCAACACCTCAAGCACGTTACCGCGTGGTTGGTTTATGTGTTGCTGCGGCTCGGGTGGCACCCACCAGACCATGGCCAGCACGCCCAGCAGCGCCAGCGTCGCCGTCAGCGTGAAGATACCCGGCAGGCCACCCCAGGCGGCCAGCACCGGCGCTGCCACCAGCGACAGCGCAAACATCAGCCCGATGCTGGCGCCCACAAGCGCCATTGACTTGGTGCGTACGGCGTCGCGCGTCTGGTCGGCCAACAGCGCCGTCACCGCCGCCGACACCGCGCCAGCACCCTGGATGGCCCGGCCGACCGCCAGCCAAAACAAGCTGGGCGCCGCGGCGGCCAGCAAACTGCCGCTGGCAAAAATCAACAAACCAAAAATGATGACGCGTTTGCGCCCCAGCCGGTCGGACGCCCAGCCGTACAGAAACAGCAGGCAGGCCTGCGTCAGGCCGTAGATGCCCATGGTCAGTCCGACCAGCGCGCTGTCGTCGCCGCCGGGGTAGTGCGCCGCCTCGATGGCGAACACCGGCAAAATCAAAAACAGGCCGAGCATGCGCAGGCCAAAAATCGACGCCAACGAGAAACTGGCCCGCAGCTCGGTGCGTGTCATCGCCGTTGCGGTGGGCGGGGTTGGTGAAGGGGAAGGAGCGCGCGCGTCAGACAAAACAGTTCTCCGGATGCTTAAACGGTCGATCGACCGGGGCAGGGTGCGGATTGTCCCCGAAACCTTGTGGTCGGTGTTTATCATGCCGGGTTTCGCGGCGCACCCTCGCTGCGGCTACTTTCAAGAGCATCGCATTGAACACCCCGCAAGACGGCACCTATCTGGCCACGGCCCTGCAGCAGCGTTTGATCAGCATTCGTGGCGCGCGCACGCACAACCTGAAGAACATCGACCTCGACATCCCGCGCAACCAGTTGGTGGTGATTACCGGGCTGTCGGGCTCGGGCAAGTCCAGCCTGGCCTTTGACACGCTGTACGCCGAGGGCCAGCGCCGCTACGTGGAGAGCCTGTCGACCTATGCGCGGCAGTTCTTGCAGCTGATGGACAAGCCCGACGTCGACGTCATCGAGGGCCTGAGCCCGGCCATTGCCATCGAACAAAAAGCCACCAGCCACAACCCGCGCTCGACCGTCGGCACCGTCACTGAAATTCACGATTACCTGCGCTTGCTGTTTGCCCGCGCCGGCACGCCCTACTGCCCCGAGCACGGCTTGCCACTTCAGTCGCAAACCGTCAGTCAGATGGTCGACGCCGTGCTGGCGCTACCGCCAGACACGCGGCTGATGATCGTCGCGCCGGTGGCACGCGGGCGCAAGGGCGAATTTGCCGACCTGTTTGCCGACATGCAGGCACAGGGCTACGTGCGCTTTCGCGTCAACGGCGAGACGTTTGAAGGCGAGCAACTGCCGGCGCTGAAGAAAAACGACAAGCACGACGTCGACGTCGTCATCGACCGGGTCAAGGTGCGCGCCGACGCGCAGCAGCGCCTGGCCGAGAGCTTTGAGGCGGCGCTGCGGCTCGCCAATGGACGCGCCATCGCTGTCGAACTTGATAGCATGAAGCAAAGTGACGATAGGGGCTACAAGCCAAAAGAGCACTTATTTAACGCGATGTTCGCGTGCCCGGTGTGCAGCTACTCGATTGCCGAACTGGAGCCGCGCTTGTTCTCCTTTAACTCGCCCATGGGTGCCTGCCCCAGTTGCGATGGGCTGGGCGTGACCGAGGTGTTCGATGCGGCGCGCGTGGTGGCCTTCCCCAGCCTGAGTCTGGCCAGCGGCGCCATCAAGGGCTGGGACCGGCGCAACGCTTACTACTTTGCGCTCTTGGAGAGTCTCGCCGCGCACTACAAATTTGATATTGAGCAGCCGTTCGAGGCGCTGCCCGAGCGCGTCAAAAACGTCGTACTGTTTGGCTCGGGCGAGGAGCCCATCAAGTTCAGTTACGAGCTGGGTTCGGGCGCGCAGGCCGGCAAGAAGCTCAGCAAAAAGCACCCGTTCGAGGGCATCATCCCAAACATGCAGCGGCGTTACCGCGACACCGACTCGGCGCTGGTGCGCGAAGACCTGGCGCGCCTGCGCAGCCACCAGCCGTGCCCGGACTGCTTGGGCAGCCGGCTCAAGCGCGAGGCGCGGCACGTGAAAATTGGTGACGACGCACAAGCGCGGGCGATTTTTGAAGTCGAGCAGCTGACGCTGGCACAGTGCCTGGACTATTTTCAAAGCCTGACACTGGCCGGCGCCAAGGGTGACATTGCCGCCAAGGTGATCCGCGAGATCAGCCTGCGCCTGAAGTTTTTGAACGACGTGGGGCTGACCTACCTGAGCCTGGAGCGCAGCGCCGAAACCTTGAGCGGCGGCGAGAGTCAGCGCATCCGCTTGGCCAGCCAGATCGGCAGCGGCCTGACCGGCGTGATGTACGTGCTGGACGAACCGAGCATCGGTCTGCACCAGCGCGACAACGACCGCCTGATCGGCACGCTGCAACACCTGCGCGACCTGGGCAACAGCGTGCTGGTGGTCGAGCACGACGAAGACATGATGCGCGCGGCCGATCAGATCATCGATCTGGGCCCCGGTGCCGGTGTGCACGGCGGGCGCGTCATGGCGCAAGGCACGTTTGACGAGGTGCAAGGCACGCCCGAGTCGCTCACCGGCCAGTACCTGAGTGGCGCGCGCCGCATCGCCGTGCCACAGCAGCGCACCCCATGGTTGCCGACACAAGCGGCCAAGGTTTTTAACGCCGGCAAGCCCAGCCGTTCTGCGCCAAGCCCGGCGGCGCAGCACGCCGCCACGCAAGGCGATTTGCAGGCGTTGAAAGTCTTCGGTGCGCGCGGCAACAACCTGAAAAACGTCGACGTCGCCTTTCCGGTGGGGCTGCTGACCTGCGTCACCGGCGTGTCGGGCTCGGGCAAGTCAACCCTGGTCAACGACACGCTGTACAAAGCCGTGGCGCGCACGCTGTACCGCGCCCACGACGAGCCCGCTGAACACGCCACCATCGAGGGTATCGAACACTTTGACAAGGTCATCAGCGTCGACCAAAGCCCCATCGGCCGCACGCCGCGCTCCAACCCGGCCACCTACACCGGCCTGTTCACGCCAATCCGCGAGCTGTTGGCGGAGGTGCCGACCGCGCGCGAACGCGGTTACGGCGCCGGGCGCTTCAGCTTCAACGTCGGTCAGGCCAATGGCGGCGGCCGTTGCGAAGCCTGCGAGGGCGACGGCGTCGTCAAGGTTGAGATGCACTTTTTGCCCGACGTCTACGTGCCGTGCGACGTCTGTGCTGGCAAGCGTTACAACCGCGAAACGCTGGAGGTGCTCTACAAGGGCAAGAACATCGCACAGATTCTTGATTTGACGGTGGAAGCCGCGCACGCCTTCTTTGCCGCCGTGCCGGCAATCGAGCGCAAGTTGCGCACGCTGCTCGACGTCGGCCTGTCGTACATCCGCCTGGGCCAGGCGGCGACCACCTTGTCGGGCGGCGAGGCGCAGCGCGTCAAGCTGGCGCTGGAGCTGTCCAAGCGTGACACCGGGCGCACGCTCTACATTCTGGACGAGCCGACGACCGGTCTGCACTTTGCCGACATTGACCTGCTGCTCAAAGTGCTGCACCAGTTGCGCGACGCGGGCAACACCATCGTGGTGATCGAGCACAACCTGGACGTGATCAAGACCGCCGACTGGCTGATCGACATGGGTCCCGAAGGCGGCAGCGGTGGTGGCTCGGTGGTGGGGGTGGGCACGCCGGAGGCGCTGGCGGCCAACCCGGCCAGCCACACGGGGCGCTATTTGGCGCGCGCGGGTTTGCTCAAACCAGCTTGAAAGCGCACGCCAGCGGCAAAGCGTGCGGTCGGTCAGGCAAACGCCCGGCGTTGCTGCAGCAGAAAAGGGCGGTCAATCTGCGCGCTCAAATTGTCAAGGTCTGCTGAGCCGACACCGCAGGCGGCAAAGTGCCTCTGCCAGCCGGCCACCACGGCGACAACCGAGCGTAACTCTTCTTGCGCCTGCGCCCGGCGCAGACCGAATTGCGCGCATTCTGAAAGCGCGTTGTCCAGCGTCGAATCGGCGCCGAAACAGCTCGCGCATTTGTACGGCGTAAATACCTTGCTGGGCGACGCCTTTGCGGCGCAGCAGCTGCGCCAGTTCCGGGTAGCCCAAGGTTTCTCCGGCGGCCTTGAGCGCCACGTTGGCCGACAGCGCGTGCAGGCGTTGCGTACCCAGCCGGTCAAAGCGCTTGACGGCGACGGCATGGCCTTGTTGCAAGGCGAGCGCCTGGGTTTGCGCCACAACGATGCCGGCCTTGGCCGCCAGCGTCAGGGTGGCGTGTTCGACCAGCGGTGTATCGACCACGTCACCTGGCGCGGCAAACTTCAGTACCCACTGGGCGCCGTCCATCTGCAACAACGTCCTTGGGACGCGCGTCGCCGGCGTAGTACAGAAAATCCAGCACCGACAGCCGCTGGGGTTTGTCGAGCCAGCGAATGACGCGTTCGCCCCAGCGGTCGGGCCGCGCGTCGTCGACGGCGCCGACGGCGGTTTCTTTGTCATGCGGTAAAAATTCGCTGATCTGCAAGGGCAAGTCTTCACTCAGGGCAAAACCCGACTGCAGCCACTCGGCGCCGTAACGCAAAGACACCCCTTTGAGTGCACGCACCGTCTGCAGTGCGCCCACATAACGCGGCTGTGCCGGTTGGCCTAGCCACCACAGGTGCAGCGTGTCGCTGGGCTGATAGCGGTCGTCTGAAGCGGCAGATGCATTCATACGGCAGCGCCTGAGGGGTTGGCGGCGGTTTGCGGCGCCGGTTTTTTCTTGCGCACGGCGCGCAGCTTGGCCGCCCGCACCGCGTCTTCAAGCGCACCCAGATCGTGCACGGGCGCGGCCAAATCAGCCAGCGCGGTGCTGCGCCCCATCAGCCACAAAGCCGTCGCGTACACGCCCATCGAGACACTGGGGTCGCCCTTTTCCATGCGCATCAAGGTCGGCTCGGACACCCCAACGCGCTGTGCCCAAAGCTTGATCGGCTCGCGGCGGCGTTTGCGGGCGAGCCCCAGGTTTTCGCCCAAGGCACGCAGTTGCACCTGTACCGCATTGGGCATGGTTTCGATATTTCCTGAGCGCTTTGACATAACGTATATGTTAGCAAAACACAGCTAAATCAAATCTTTATATTCTTTTTATAAAGTATCCAAGTGCACTATCCAGCGCTCTGGCGGCGCTGCACAGGGTCGATTTGCACGCCTGTTACGTCATCAACGGGACATCGACAATTTCCGCATCCCTTCGTGCTGCATTGACGGTAAACCATTGCCCAGTAAATCGCGCGTCTTGATGGCTTCGACGCGGGCGGCGCTGGCAAAGTCATCGCCGCTTGAGGCGTAAAGAATTGCCCGTGACGAATTCACCAAAATGGCGCCGCTGGTCTCGCGCTGTCCCGTTGCATCGACCGTGCCGCGCCAGCCGGCCTTGACCGTGGCCAGCGCATCGCCGCCTTGCGCGCCGACGCCCGGAATGAGCAGCGGCAAGGTCGGCGCCAGGTTGCGCACGCGTTCGATCTCGGCGGGGTACGTTGCGCCGACGACCAGGCCCAACTGGCCGTTGCTGTTCCAGGCGTTTTGCGCCAGGCCGGCCAAGTGCTCGTACAACATGGGCTGGCCGATGACGCTGGCCAGCCGCTGGCCTTGCAGGTCGGCCCCGCCGGCGTTGGACGTGCGGCACAGCAAGAACGCGCCCTTGTCGTGCCGCTTCAGGTACGGTTGCAGCGAGTCAAAGCCCATGAACGGCGATAGCGTCACCGCGTCGGCACCGTAGCGCTCAAATGCCTCGACGGCGTACAACTCGGCGGTGCTGCCAATGTCGCCGCGCTTGGCGTCCAAAACCACCGGCACGAACGCCGCGGTGCGCCGGATGTGGGCAATGAGTCGTTCCAACTGGTCCTCGGCACGGTGCGCGGCAAAGTAGGCAATTTGCGGTTTGAAGGCGATTGCCAGGTCGCGCGTGGCGTCGACGATGGCGGCGCAAAAGTCAAAAATTTTGCTCGCGTCGTCTTTGTATTTGCCCGGGAAACGCGCCGGGTCGGGATCGAGCCCGACGCACAGCAGCGAGTTGTTCTGGCGCTCGGCCAGACGCAGGAGTTCGAGGAATTTCATGGGCGCATTGTAAAAACACGGTCGCGGTGGATGCGCCGGAGTTGGCACAATACGGCGCATAAATTTCTTGCCCCATGAAGCAGACCGACTTTGAAGACGACACCGAGCACACCCCCGGCAGCGTAGCCGCGCGCGCCGGCGCGGCGGCCCGCAGTACCTGGGTTAGCGTCTGCGTCAACGTGCTGTTGTCCAGCGCGCAGATCGTCGCTGGCGTGTTGACCAAGTCGCAAGGGTTGATTGCCGACGGCATTCATTCACTGTCTGATCTGGTGGCTGACTTTGTCGTGCTGCTGGCCAACCATTTCAGCCAGAAAGACGCCGACGATGATCATCCGTATGGCCACCAGCGCTACGAGACCGCCGCCTCGCTGGTGTTGGGGTTGTTGTTGCTGGCGGTCGGCGTGGGCATGCTGTGGTCGGCGGTGGCCAAGTTGCAGGCGCCTGAATCGATTGCCCAGGTGCACAGCACCGCGCTGTGGGTCGCCGGCGGCGCGCTGCTGAGCAAGGAGCTGCTGTTTCGCTACATGCTGGCGGTGGCCAAGCGCGTCAAAAGCAGCATGCTGGTGGCCAACGCCTGGCATGCGCGCTCGGACGCCGCGTCGTCGCTGGTGGTGGGTCTGGGCATCGTTGGCAATTTGCTCGGTTACCCGATTCTGGATCCGATTGCCGCGGCCATCGTCGGCTTCATGGTGGCGCGCATGGGCTGGAGCTTTGGCTGGGACGCCATGCACGATCTGATGGACCGCGCGGTGGACGACGCCGAGGTGCAAGCCATTCAGTCGACGCTGGTCGCCACACCTGGTGTCAGCGGCGTGCACGACGTGCGCACGCGCAAGATGGGCGACATGATCGTTGTCGACGCGCATCTGGAGGTGTTGGCCACGCTCAGCGTCGAGCAGGGCCACGACATTGCCGTGCTGGCGCGCCAGCGGGTGATGCAGCGTCACCGGGTGCTCAACCTGATGACGCACATCGACCCCTACAAACGCCCCGACCTCGACCACGCCGGCCCGGTGCGCGCCTGAGCGGCGTGCGCCCGGTCAAACGGTGGGCGCTTTGCCCTCGGCGATGTCGGCGGCCAGGCACAGGTCTTCCCAGGCGCGGGCCTTGTCCTGGCCGTTGCGCAGCAGGGACGCCGGCGGGTACGTCACCACTACCGGCACACCCTGGTAGCGCCAGATCTGGCCGCGCAATTTGCCCAGCGGCTGCGCCAGTCCCTGCGGCTGCGTTTCACTGAGCAACAACTGCATGGCCAGGTGGCCCATGGCGAGAATCACTTTGGGCTGCACCAGGGCCAACTCGCGGCGCAAAAAAACGGCGCAAGTTTGTAGCGACTGCGCGTCGGGCAAGGTCGGCCGGTTCGGGCGGCACTTGAGCACCAGACTGAGGTAGGCGCGCGGCTGTTCGGCGCTGGCCTTGGCGTGGCCTTGGCGCGCGACGCCGACGGCCTTGAGCATGGCGTCGAGCAACACGCCGGCGTCGCCGACAAAGGGGGCGCCGGCGCGCTCTTGCGCGTCGTCGGGTGGCTCGCCAAGAATGAACCAGTCTGCTCGCGCCGGTGTCGCCGGCATAGCCAGCACCGGCGCGCGCCGACCGACGCACATCGGGCAGGCCTGGCAGGCAGCGACGGCGTCGCGCAGCGCCGGCCAGTCCAGCGCGGCAGCTTCGGGCGTCAGCGCGGGCGTGCTGTCAACCGTGGCGGCGCCGGCGGGCGCAATCGCTGCGCCGATGGCTGCGGCCGCGCCCTGGCCGCCGACCGCCGGCATCGCAGTGGCCGAGCGGCCCGGCTGCTGACCGGCGCTGGGCGGCTCGGGCAGCCACACCCGCACGCCCATCTCGGCGAGCATGGCGCGTTGGCGGGCGTCCAGGTGCAGACTCATGGTGCCATTCTCACAACTTGCGGTTCATCACCAGCGCGTCCTCACGCGCGCCGTTGGCCGCCGGGTAATAGCGTTTGCGCAGCCCGACGTAGCGAAAGCCGTTGGCCTTGTAGACGTGCACGGCGCGGGTGTTGCTGGCACGCACTTCCAGCCACAGGTTCTGCATGCTCAAACCACCCGCCCAGACGGCCAGCGCGTCAAGCATCAGTCGCGACCAGCCTTGGCGCTGGTAGGCCGGCGCGACGGTCAGGTTGAGCAGATGCACTTCTTCAAAGCCCTGCATGGCCACGAAATAACCCAGCAGCGTGCGCTCGGCCAGCAGCAGTTGCGCCTGGTAGCCGCTGGTCAGGCAGTCGGCAAAATGCGGGCGCTGCCAGGGGTGCGGATGCGCCTGCGCCTCGACGGCCAACACCGCGTCGAGCAGCGCTTCGCTCATCGGCACAAAGCCGGCTTCGCTCGTGGGCAATGCCGCGTTCATCGGCTGGCGTCCTGCACCTTGGCGGCCAGACGTTCTTGTGTGGTCTGTGCCACTTTGTCGCGGATATAGGTGGGCAGCGCGTGGGCCGCGTCGACCGCCGCGCCCGCCGCCAGCAGCCGCGGCGCCAGGCGCAACATGGCCAACGCGCTGGGCAGCGCGACGACGCGCACGCCGGCCGCCGTCCCTGGGGAGCTCGCGTAGCCGTCAAACACATTGCCGGCCAGCACGGCCGCCCCGTCGTACCCAAAATCTTCAGGCCTTATCAGGCTGTAGCCCTTGTCCCGCGTCCATGAGACACTATCAAAATAGTAGTTTGCGGTGTACAGCTCGTCCATCCGCGCATCAAGCATGGCGGTCACGTGCAGGGCCCTGGGCAGGCCGAGTTGGCCGCGCGCTTCTTCGGCCACCGCCAGCAAGGTGTCGACGGGCAACACCGGCAGACCGGTGCCAAACGCTAGCCCCTGCGCCACCGAACACGCGGTACGCAAACCGGTAAATGAGCCTGGCCCGGCGCCAAAGACGATCGCGTCGAGTTCGTCAAAGCGCAATTCGGCCAGTGCCATTAGTCGCTGAATCTCAGGAATCAGATGCGTCGAACTGTGCGCGCCGCCGTTGGCGGTGAGGTGCCACGGCGTTGCCACGCCGCGGCGCTGCACGGCAATCGACATCCATTCGGTGCTGGTATCAAGCGCCAGCAGGTTCATGCCGGCCTCCGGCGCGTTGGATAAAGCATAAAAAAAGGGCGATGGCTTGGCAGCATCGCCCGATTATCCGTGGCGGCACGCCAGGTGCGGCAGGTGCCGTCAGCGCTTTAGCCGCGAGCCACCGCCTTCACCTTTTGCCGCCAGCCATGCAGCAGCGGTTCGGTGTAGCCGCTGGGTTGTGCTACGCCCTTGAACACCAAATCCAGCGCCGCCTGGTACGCCATGCTGGTTTTCACGTTGCCCGCCATTGGTTTGTACAGCGGGTCGCCGGCGTTTTGCTGGTCGACCTTGGCGGCCATGCGCTCGAAGGTGGCGCGCACCTGGGCCTCGGGCACCACGCCGTGCAGCAGCCAGTTGGCCACGTGCTGGCTGCTGATACGCAGCGTGGCGCGGTCTTCCATCAGGCCGACGTCGTGGATGTCGGGCACCTTGGAGCAGCCCACGCCCTGGTCGACCCAGCGCACCACGTAGCCCAGAATGCCCTGGATGTTGTTGTCGAGCTCCTGCTGTTTCTCGGCGTCCGACCAGTTGGCGCTGGCCGCCACCGGCACTTGCAGCAGACCGGCGAGCAACTCGTCGCGCAGCTTGTCGGCGTTCTGTTTTTCCAGCTCTTTTTGCACGTCCTTGACCAGCACCTGGTGGTAGTGCAGGCTGTGCAGCGTGGCGCCGGTCGGGCTGGGTACCCAGGCGGTGTTGGCACCGGCCTTGGGGTGACCGATTTTCTGTTCGAGCATGGCTTTCATCAGGTCGGGCATGGCCCACATGCCTTTGCCGATTTGCGCTTTGCCGCGCAGGCCGCATTTCAGGCCGACCAGCACGTTGTTGCGCTCGTAGGCCTGAATCCAGGCGCTGGTTTTCATGTCGCCTTTGCGGATCATCGCGCCGCCCTGCATGGCGCTGTGCATCTCGTCGCCGGTGCGGTCCAGGAAGCCGGTGTTGATGAAGGCCACGCGTGCGGGCGCGGCGGCAATGCAGGCTTTCAGGTTGACGCTGGTGCGACGCTCTTCGTCCATGATGCCCAGTTTGACGGTGGCATCTGGCAAACCCAGCATCTTTTCGACGCGGCCAAACAGCTCGTTGGCAAACGCCACCTCGGCCGGGCCGTGCATCTTGGGTTTGACGATGTAGACCGAGCCTTTGCGCGAGTTGCGGATCGCGTCCTTCTTGGTGCGCGCCA
>JBBIGT010000073.1:0-11274 GCA_037447395.1 Comamonadaceae bacterium
GGGGGCCATCAGCACCTCGATGAACTGCTTTGACATTTGTAGCGCTGCGCGCTCATCCAGCGTGCAGTTGACGGCAATAATGCCGCCAAAAGCGCTGGTCGGGTCGGTCTGGAACGCTTTGCTGTAAGCGTCCAGCGCGTCGGCGCCCACGGCCACGCCGCAGGGATTGGCGTGCTTGACGATCACGCACGCGGGGGTGTTGAAGCTCTTGACGCATTCCCACGCGGCGTCGGCGTCGCCAATGTTGTTGTAGCTTAGTTCCTTGCCCTGCAACTGAACAGCGGTGACCAGCGAGCCCGGCGCTGGGTACAAGTCGCGGTAGAAGGCGGCGCTTTGGTGCGGATTTTCGCCATAGCGCAGGTCTTGCAGCTTGACAAAGCAGCCGTTGGACTGGTCGGGAAAGAGCTTGCGCGACGGCGTGGCCTTGCCTTCTTCAAAGTTGAGCGACGACAAATAATCGCTGATCGCTGCGTCGTACTGCGCCACGCGGTTGAACGCCGCCACGCTCAGCGCGAACTTGGTCGCTTGCGTGAGCTTGCCGTGCGCCTTGAGCTCGGCCAGCACCTGCGGGTACTGGGACGCGTCAGTCAGCACGCCCACGTCTTTCCAGTTCTTGGCGGCGCTGCGCACCATGGCCGGGCCGCCGATGTCGATGTTCTCGATGGCGTCTTCGAGCGTGCAGCCGGCCTTGGCCACGGTGGCCTCAAACGGGTACAGGTTGATGACGGCCAGGTCAATGGTGTCGATGGCGTAGGCCTTGAGCGCGGCCATGTGCTCGGGCACGTCCCGGCGGGCCAGCAAACCGCCGTGCACCTTGGGGTGCAGCGTCTTGACACGGCCGTCGAGCATTTCCGGAAAACCCGTCAGCTCAGCGACTTCTTTGACTGGCAGGCCGCTATCGGCCAGCAGCTTGGCGGTGCCGCCGGTGGAGATGAGCTTGACGCCCAGCGCGTGCAGCGCCTGCGCGAATTCGACGATGCCGGTTTTGTCGGAGACGGAGATCAGTGCGTTCATGGTGGTTGGGTGGTTGGGCGGTTGAGTGAGTCGAAAAGTTATATGAAAAATTTGCTTCTAGCTCTTGCAAACAAAGCGCAAGCAGCTATTAATCGATGAGCTTATGCTCCATCAGTTTCTTGCGCAGCGTGTTGCGGTTCAGTCCCAGCCACTGCGCCGCCTTGGATTGGTTGTGATCGGCGTGCTGCATGACGACTTCGAGCAAGGGTTTTTCAACCACGTTGATCAGCATGGCGTACATGCCGTCGGGTTCGCTGCCACCCAGGTCCTTGAGATAGCCTTTGAGGTTGTCGCGCACACAGTCGGCGATGTGCAAGGGGGTCATCGAGTCGTCTCCAAATCCACGGTCGTATTGTTATCTCGTTGCGGCGCCGGCAGCCGGTCCATGCGCTGGTGCATGGCGTCAAAGAAGCCGGCCACCGCTTCCCATTGCGACTGGCAGTCGTCAATGGCGTTCATGCGCTGGCGAAACACCTCACCACCGGGCAAATCGCGCACCGTCCAGCCAATGTGTTTGCGCGCGCTGCGCACGCCGGCCAGTTCGCCGTACAGCGCGTAATGGTCCAGCAAGTGCGCCAGCAGCAGCGACTTGACCTCGGCCACCAGCGGCTGTGCCAGCTCGGTGCCGGTGGCCAGGTAGTGCTTGACCTCGCGAAACAGCCACGGCCGGCCCTGCGCGGCGCGGCCGATCATGAGGGCGTCGGCGCCGGTGGCGGCGAGCACCTGGCGTGCTTTTTGCGCGCTGTCGATGTCGCCGTTGGCCACCACCGGCACGCGCACGGCGGCCTTGACGGCGGCGATCGTGGCGTAATCGACCGGCCCCTTGTAACCTTGTTCGCGCGTGCGCCCGTGCACGGTGAGCATCTGCACGCCGGCGTCCTGCGCCTGGCGCGCCAGCGCGACGACGTTCTTGTGTGCCTGGCACCAGCCGGTACGCAGCTTCAGCGTCACGGGCACGCCGTGCGGCGCGCACGCCTGCACCACGGCAGCGACGATGTCGATGGCCAGACGCTCGTCCTGCATCAGCGCCGAGCCGGCCCACTTGTTGCACACCTTCTTCGCTGGGCAGCCCATGTTGATGTCGATCACCTGCGCGCCGCGGTCGACGTTGAAACGCGCGGCATCGGCCATCAGTGCTGCGTCAGTGCCGGCAATCTGCACGGCGATCAGACCGCTCTCACCGGCGTGGTCGGCGCGGCAACGGGTCTTGCGCGAATCCTGCAAATCGGGCCGGCTGGTGATCATTTCGCTGACCGCGTAGCCGGCACCCAGGCGCTTGCACAGCTGGCGAAACGGCCGGTCGGTGACACCAGCCATCGGCGCGACGAACACGGCGTTTGGCAGGGAATACGGACCGATCTTCATGCAGCGTGCGGGGGTGTCAATCAAGGGGGTTTGCTGCCAGATTGGCTTGGGGCGCAGGATGCAACCCAAGTCGAAAGGGCTAGTCAGGCGGCGGATTCTAGCTGCCTAAAAAAGCAGCATATTTGACGCGCATCAGGGCCCACGCCGGCCGGCCGATGCCCTACAGCGGCGTGCCTGAACGCGCGTTTCTATACTGCGCGCCGATGGAAACCTGGATGCAAACCCTATTGGTCTGGCTGGCGCTGCCCAAACACGGCTTGAGCAGCGTTTTTGTCGTCGCCTTTGTGTCGGCCACCTTGCTGCCCATGGGTTCGGAGCCGGCCGTCTTTGGCCTGGTCAGCCTGAATCCGCAGTTATTCTGGAGCGCCATTGGCGTGGCCACGCTGGGCAATACGCTGGGCGGCGCCCTCACCTGGTGGCTGGGTCTGGCGTCGCATCAGGTCGTTGACCGCTACCGCCATTCGGCACATCACTTGCGCGCGCTCGACTGGCTGCAAAAAGTCGGCCCCAAGGCCTGCCTGCTGGCCTGGCTGCCGCTGGTCGGCGACCCGCTTTGCGCCGTGGCCGGCTGGCTGAAACTTCCGTTCTGGCCCTGCCTGGCCTACATGGCCGTCGGCAAGTTCGCGCGCTACCTGGTCGTGACCAGCGCCTTGATCGGCGTCTTTGGCTAAGCGCTGAAGTTAAGAACTGAACAGGAAGTTCATGACGTCGCCGTCTTTGACGACGTACTCCTTGCCCTCGGCGCGCATCTTGCCGGCGTCCTTGGCGCCCTGCTCGCCCTTGTAGGCGATGAAATCCTCGTAGGCAATGGTCTGCGCGCGGATGTAGCCTTTTTCAAAATCAGTGTGAATCACGCCGGCCGCTTGCGGGCCGGTGTCGCCTTTGTGGATGGTCCAGGCGCGCACTTCCTTGACGCCGGCGGTGAAGTACGTTTGCAGGCCGAGCAAGTCGTAGGCGGCGCGGATCAGCCGGTTCAGGCCGGGCTCGTGCAAGCCCAACTCCTCCAAAAACATCAGCCGGTCTTCGTCGCTCATGTCGGCCATTTCGGCTTCCATCTTGGCGCAGATGGCGACGCCCGGAGCGTTTTGCGCTTGCGCGTAGGCCGTCAAGCGGTCAAGCAAAGGGTTGTCGTGGAAGCCGTTCTCGGAGACGTTGGCGACAAACATCGCCGGCTTGGCGGTGATCAAAAAGAATTGCTTCAACAACGGCTGGTCTTCCTTGCTGAAGTCGAGCGTGCGTACCGGTTTGGCTTCGTTCAGCGCCGCCTGGCAGCGCTCCAGAATGCCCACCAATTTGGCCGCTTCCTTGTCGCCGCCGGACTTGGCCGCTTTCTGGTAACGCGCCAGCGCCTTGTCGACGGTGCTCAGGTCAGCCAGGCAAAGTTCAGTCTGGATCACTTCGATGTCGGCGATCGGGTCGACCCGTCCGGCCACGTGGATGACGTTGTCGTCTTCAAAACAGCGCACCACATTGATGGTGGCGTCGGTCTCGCGAATGTGTGCCAAGAACTTGTTGCCCAGGCCTTCGCCCGTGCTGGCGCCCGCCACCAGACCGGCGATATCGACAAACTCAACCACCGCGCGCTGCACGCGCTCGGGGTGGACGATGGCGCTCAAGGCGTCGAGCCGCGGGTCGGGCACTTCGACGATGCCGACGTTGGGCTCGATGGTGCAAAAGGGGTAATTCTCCGCCGCGATACCGGCTTTGGTGAGTGCGTTGAACAGGGTCGATTTACCGACGTTGGGCAAGCCCACGATGCCACATTTCATACAGAATCCTACTGAGTTGGTGCGCTGATTGCGCAGTGCCTGGCAAACGCGCACGGTCCGCTTGGCAAAGGTGGCGATTATCCATGAGGCCGTCTGCGCGACGCTCGCGGCGCGCCAGTCGCGCCGCTGCAGCCATACCATGCACTTCTACAATGCCCCGCATGAAGCACCCTCTGGACATCTGCATTCGCGGCGGCGGCATCGTCGGGCACACGTTGGCGCTGTTGCTGGCACGCGAGCGGCTGCGCGTCGGGCTGCTGGCGCAACTGCCTGCGGCTGACACGCCGGACGTGCGCGCCTACGCGCTCAACGCCAAATCAAAAGCGCTGCTTGAGTCGGTGCGCTGCTGGCCCGACGCGCAGCACGCCACTGCCGTCACCGGCATGCAGGTGTTCGGCGACGACGGCGGCGCGGTGACTTTTGACGCCGCCGACCTGACGGTACCGGCGCTGACCTGGATCGTCGACGTGCCGGTACTGGAGGCACGCCTGGCCGACGCAGTGCGCTTTCAGCCGCACGTGCAATTGCTCGACGCGCCGCGCGCCGCGTCGCTGACGGTCGTCTGCGAGGGCCGCGCCAGCCAGACGCGTGCCGAGTTTGGCGTCGACTTCGCCGTGGCGCGTTACCCGCAGCAGGCCATCGCCGCGCGGTTGCAATGCACCAAGCCGCACGGGCAAATCGCCCGGCAATGGTTCGTGCAAGACGAGATCCTGGCGTTCTTGCCGCTCGACGGCGCGTCGGGTCAGACGGTGGCCATGGTGTGGTCGGCGCAGGCCACACACGTGCCCGACTTGCTGGCCAGCAGCGCAGCCGATTTTTGTGCCGAGCTGGAAAAACTCAGCCGGGGCGCCCTCGGGCCGCTGCAATTGGTCAGCGCGCGAGCCAGTTGGCCCCTGCAGGCAGCGCAGGCCAGCCGCTGGATTGGCCACACCGCCGACGGTCGCGCGTGGGCCTTGGCCGGTGACGCCGCGCACAACGTCCACCCGCTGGCCGGCCAGGGCCTGAACTTGGGCCTGGGCGACGTGCAGACGCTGGCCGATGTATTGCATCAGCGCGATTACTGGCGCACGGCCGGTGACCTGAAGTTGCTGCGCCAATACGAGCGTGCCCGTCGCACAGAAGTGGGCGCCACCGCGCTGGCCATGGACGGTTTGCAAAAGCTGTTTTCCCGCCATGGCAACGCCTGGCAGTCCTTGCGCAACTGGGGCATGAGCGGTTTTGACCGCAGCGGCCCGGTCAAGGGCTGGGCGGCGCGCTACGCCATGGGGCTGTAGAACTTCCGATGGCCCGTTGACTCAGACTTACCCCTTTTTTTTCTGGACACTGCATGAAATTTTTGCCCACACCGTGCTGGCCTGCGCCTTGCTGGTCGCCAGCGCCCTGCCCGTCAGCGCGTTGGCCCAGGACGCCAGTCTGCGCAAGAACCTGAACGAACGCCTGCCGCAGCTGCCCAAAATCGACGAAATCAGCAAGACGCCGATCGTCGGTCTTTATGAGATTCGCGTCGGCACCGACATTTTTTACGCCGACGCGCTTGGCAACTACGTCATCCAGGGCAACCTGATCGACACAAAAAACCGCCGCAACCTGACCGAGGCGCGCATCGACAAACTCACCGCCATCGCTTTCGACGCGCTGCCGTTCAAGGACGCCTTCACCATCGTGCGCGGCAACGGCAAGCGCCAGCTGGCCGTCTTCGAAGACCCCAACTGCAGCTACTGCAAACGCTTTGAGCGCGACCTGCAAAAAATCAACAACGTCACGGTGCACCTGTTCTTGTACCCCATTCTGGGCAGCGATTCGCTCGATAAGTCCAAAGCCATCTGGTGTGCCAAAGACAAGGGCAAGAGCTGGCAAGACTGGATGTTGACCGGCGCACCGCCGACGCCAGCCAGCTGCGACAGCGCCGCGTTGACGCGCAACGTCGACTTTGGCCGTAAATACAAAATTACCGGCACGCCGACGCTGGTGTTTTCCGATGGCTCGCGCGTGCCCGGCGCCGTTGGCGCCGACGACGTCGAGCGCCGCCTGGTGCAAGCGGGTAACTGATGGCGCGCGCGATCAGGTCCAAGCAGGCCGCTGCGGCGGCACTGATCTACCGGGTGCGGGCGCTGGACTGCCATGCGCATCTGTTGGCGGTCACGCTGGAGATTGCCCGGCCGAGCGCCAATCAAGTGGTCAGTTTGCCGGTCTGGATAGCCGGCAGCTATTTGGTGCGCGAATTTGCCAAACACCTGCAGCACCTGCACGCGCAGCAAGGTGGCGCGCCGGCGGCCTGTACGCAGCTCGACAAAACAAGCTGGCGAGTGCACTGTAGGCCAGACGAACCCTTGATTCTGTGCTATGAAATTTATGCCTTTGACAATTCCGTGCGCAGCGCCTGGCTGGACGGCCACTACGGCTTCTTCAATGGCACCAGCGTCTGCCTGCGCGTCGACGGCCAGCACGACGCGCCGCACCAGTTGACGTTGGCGCCCAGCGACTGGCCGCGCGGCTGGCGCCTGGCCACCGCACTGATGCCCGGCGCCGTCAACCCGGCTGGTTGGGGCGACTATCTGGCGGCCAACTACGACGAACTGGCCGACAGCCCGGTGCAGATGGGCAACTTCTGGAGCCGCGACTTCAGCGCCGGCGGTGTACCGCACCGCTTCGTCGTCACCGGTGCGCCGGCAAGTTTTGACGGCGCGCGCCTGCTGGCCGATGCACAAACCATCTGCCAAGCCGAGATCGCCTTCTGGCATGGCAGTGCCGGCTCGCGCCGCCGGCGTCTGGCGCCACACGACCGCTACGTCTTTCTGCTCAACGCCGTGCACCATGGCTATGGCGGCCTGGAGCACCGCCACAGCACCGCGCTGCTTTGCCAGCGGGCAGACTTGCCGCAACTCGGCGCCGGCAAGTCGACGTCGGCCAGCGACGGTTACGCCACATTGCTCGGGCTGATCAGCCATGAGTACTTTCACACCTGGTGCGTCAAGCGTCTGCGGCCGGCCGAGTTCACCCATTACGACTACGCCCGCGAGAACTACACCGAGTTGCTGTGGTTCTTTGAAGGCTTCACCAGCTACTACGACGACTTGTTGTTGCGACGCGCCGGGCTCATCAGTGACGAGCGCTATCTGCAATTGCTGGGCAAGACCATCAACGCCGTGCGGCAAACGCCGGGCCGGCGCACGCAGAGCGTCGCCCAGGCGAGTTGGGACGCCTGGACCAAGTACTACCGCCCCGACGAGAACACCGTCAACGCCACGGTCAGCTACTACGCCCTGGGCTCGCTGGTGGCGCTGTGCCTGGACTTGTCGCTGCGCCAACGCGCGGGCCAGACGCTCGACGACGTCATGCGCGCCCTGTGGCAGCGGTGCGCCGGCGGACCGATGACCGAGGCCGACGTGCTGGCAGTGGTGGCAGAGCTGTCCAGCGCCAGTCTGAGCCGCCAGCTGACCCAGTGGGTGCACGGCACGGGCGACCTGCCCCTGGCAGCGCTGCTAAAAAAACAGGGTGTCTCCTGGCTGGAGTCCCCGGCGGCGCTGACCGATCAGCTGGGGCTGCGCGTCACCGAATCCGATCGGCTACGCATCAAAGGCGTGCTGCGTGGCAGCGCCGCCGAGCGCGCCGGCTTGGCCGCCGGCGACGAATGGCTAGGCGTCGAAGTGGGCCGCGGCCAAGCCCTGCAGGCCTGGCGCCTGAACAAGCTCGACGACCTGCCGCTGTACGCTGGCCGCGCGCGCCGTTGCACAGCCTGGGTGGCACGCGACCAACGTTTGCTGCGACTGCCACTGGCGTGGTCCGCGACGGTCATGCAAGTCAAGCTCGGCGTGCACGATGGCCCATCGGTGAAGCGCTGGCTGGACGCCAGTTAGCTATTTATACAATAGCTGCACACGCTTATTACTAAAGGGCTATAGGCCGGTTTTTTATATATTTTCATCGACTGGAGTCACCATGAGCTACGAACTGATTACCGTGCGCACCGAAGCCGACAAGGCCGGCATCATCACCCTGAACCGCCCCAAGCAACTCAACGCGCTGAACGACCAGCTGATGAGCGAACTGGGCCAGGCGCTGCACGCCTTTGATGCCAACGAAGCCATCGGCTGCATGATCATCACCGGCAGCGAAAAGGCCTTTGCCGCCGGCGCCGACATCGGCGGCATGGCCAACTACAGTTTTGCCGACGTCTACAAGGGCGACTTCATTACGCGCAACTGGGAGGCCATTCGCGCCATCCGCAAGCCGGTGATCGCGGCGGTCAGCGGCTTCGCGTTGGGCGGCGGCTGCGAGCTGGCAATGATGTGCGACTTCATCATCGCCGCCGACAACGCCCGCTTTGGCCAACCCGAGATCAAGCTCGGCATCATCCCCGGCGCCGGTGGCACGCAGCGCCTGCCGCGCGCCGTCGGCAAGGCCAAAGCCATGGATCTGGCCTTGACCGGGCGCATGATGGACGCGACTGAGGCCGAGCGCGCCGGTCTGGTCAGCCGCGTCGTGCCACTGGACAAACTCATGGACGAAGCGCTGGGCGCGGCGCTGCTCATCAGCGGCTTCTCGCAAATGGCCACCATCGCCGCCAAGGAGTCGATCAACCGCGCCTTTGAGAGCGGCCTGAGCGACGGCGTGATGTTTGAGCGGCGTCTGTTCCACGCGCTGTTTGCCACCGCCGACCAAAAAGAAGGCATGAAAGCCTTTGTCGAAAAGCGCCAGGCGGCGTTCAGCCACCGCTGACAACCCTCTGCCCGGCCCCCGGCCAGCACCCGCCCGACGGCGGCGGTCGGGGATTTCGTATAATGCCCGGCTTCGCAGCGCGTTGTGGCTCCGCGGCGAAGTCACCTCATCCCACCTAAGAGATTCCCGCCAGAGGAACGCCGACCGTGGAAAAGAGCCCAGCAAACCTTCTTTAAAGAGAAATCTCATGTCTACTTTCAGCGCAAAACCCGCTGAGGTCGTGCACGAGTGGTTTGTGATTGACGCGACCGACAAGGTCCTCGGACGAGTAGCCAGCGAAGTTGCTCTCCGTTTGCGCGGCAAACACAAGGCCATTTACACGCCTCACGTCGATACCGGCGACTTCATCGTCGTCACCAACGCAGCCAAGCTGCGCGTGACCGGTGCCAAGTCACTCGACAAAATGTATTACAGCCATTCGGGCTTCCCGGGTGGCATCAGTTCCACCAACTTCCGCGACATGCAAGCCGCTCACCCTGGCCGCGCTTTGGAAAAAGCCGTCAAAGGCATGCTGCCCAAAGGCCCGCTGGGCTACGCCATGATCAAGAAGCTCAAGGTGTACGGGGGTGCCGAGCACCCGCACACCGCCCAGCAACCCAAAGTGTTGGAAATCTAAGGAGCACACATGATTGGTGAATGGAACAACGGTACCGGTCGTCGCAAATCGAGCGTCGCCCGTGTTTTCCTGAAAAAAGGCTCCGGCCAGATCGTCGTCAACGGCAAGGACATTCAACAGTTCTTTGGTCGTCAAACGTCGATCATGATTTGTAAACAGCCGCTGATGCTGACGAATCACGCCGAAACGTTTGACATCATGGTCAACGTCGCCGGTGGTGGCGAGTCCGGTCAAGCTGGCGCCGTGCGCCACGGCATTACCCGCGCCCTGATCGATTACGACGCCACGCTCAAGCCGGCGCTCAGCCAAGCCGGCTTCGTGACCCGTGATGCGCGCGAAGTTGAGCGTAAAAAAGTGGGTTTGCACGGTGCTCGCCGGCGCAAGCAGTTCTCCAAGCGCTAAACGCTTTTTTACACCTTGCAACAGCCGCCCGGATGCAAATTCTGGCGGCTGTTTGTTTTGCTGTGGTTGAATTGACGCATCCATGAAACTGCGCCTTTTCTTGCGACGTCTGACGGTCTCCGCCCCGCGCATGGCGGTACGTAGCGCCATGCCCTGGCCGGTGCGCTGGGTCATCCTGGCCGTGGTCGCTGGCTTTTGTGCAGCCATTGCGCTGTGGTCGTTTGAATTCGGCAAGGAAATCGCCGGCCTGGACCGCGGCATCAAGGAGCAATTGACGCAAGCGCAGGCCGACAAGGCTGCCCTGCTGACGCAGGTACAGACGCTCACCGACGAGCGCAACAAAGCGCAATCGGTGGCCAACACGGTCGACACGGCGCTGGCCGCCGAGCGCGCCGCGCAGGCCAAGTTGGTCGAGGCCAACAAGTCCTTGCAAGCCGACAACCAGCAGCTCAGGGACGACCTGGGCTTTTTTGAACAATTGATGCCAGCATCAACGGCGGACGCCACCGCCCTGTCGATACGCGGCGTGCGAGCCGACGTGCTGTCCTCTGACGAATTGCATTGGCAGGTGCTCGTGGTCCAGCCAACGAAGAACCCGAGCGAATTTACTGGCCGCCTGGAATTGACTTTCAGTGGCCTGGCCAACGGCAAACCATGGACCGGTGCCCTGCCGGCGGGTGCGGTCGAGTTCAAAGTGAAACAATACGCACGCCTCACCGGCGTTTACCCGCTTCCGGCACAAACGACGGTCAGAACGGTAACCGCCAAAGTCTTTCAAGGGACCACCTTGCGCGCCGTGCAAACGACCAAATTGCCGGCACTGCCCACGGCGCCGCGCGCCAACCCAGCTCAATAACCATGTTCAACAAAAAGAAACAGCCGCCCATCAAAAGCTTGATCGCCAGTGGTTGCCAAATCCGCGGGGACTTCGACTTTGCCGCCGGGCTGCGCCTGGACGGCAGCGTCAAGGGCAACATCACCGGCTTGCCGACGGCACCGAGCATTTTGGTCATTTCAGAGTCGGCCAGCGTGACCGGCGCCGTCGTCGCCGACCACCTCATCGTCAACGGGCACATCGAAGGCCCGGTGCACGCCCGGGAAATGCTTGAATTGCAACCCAAGGCGCGCATCACCGGCGACGTTTCGTACAAATCGCTCGAGATGCACCGGGGCGCCGTGGTCCAAGGCCGGCTGACGCCGTTCGTCGCCGGAGCTGTTGACGCTGACAAACCCACACCGCTTCTGACGGCAATCCGGCCCTGACGCCTATTCCGAGCAAATTGATATAGCATCACCCCCGTTTTTATTCACCGAGGTTCTCCCATGAGCGCAGCCGCCGAAAACATCGCCACCAGCATGCCCGATCCCATTTTGTTTACCGACAGCGCG
>JBBIGT010000074.1:0-11235 GCA_037447395.1 Comamonadaceae bacterium
CCACTCCCGCAGCGCCGACGGTCAAGGCAACGCCCTCGGTTGGCCCCGCGGCACCAGCTGCAACGAGGCCAGGCAGCGCACCGCCAGTGACTTCGTCGCCCGGCCATTTCGTCAACGTTGGCCTGTTCGCCGACCCCGACAACGCACGGCGTGCCTACGTCAAACTGATCAAGGCCGGCTTGCCGGCCAGTCGCGAAGTTATTTGGCTACGGCAGAAAAAACTGACCCGGGTGCGCGTCGGCCCGTTTGCCAGCGCGGCGCAGGCCCGCGCCGCGGTGTCGCGCATCAAGGCGCTGCAGCTCGACGCCGTGCTTGCCAAGCGCTGAGGCGCGCAGTACATTGCCGCCATCGCCGACCACCCCCCGCACACCATGAATCAGCTCACGTCGATCGCCCTGTCTGGATTGCAGTCGGCGCAAACGCACATGGCGGTGGCGGCACACAACGTCGCCAATCTCGACACCGCCGGGTTCAAGCGTCAGCAGGTCGAGCAAGCCGCGCAACCGGGTGGCGGCGTGACCAGCACGGTGCGTAGCGCCAACGTGATTGGTGCCGCGCTGGCCGACGATCTGGTGGCGCAACTGCAGGCGAAAAACGCTTTTCTGGCCAACCTGGCGGTCTTCAAAACGCAAGACCAAATGGCCGGTGCGTTGCTCGACGCGCACAGCTGAGGCGCGTGCGCCGCGCGGCCTGCGCTATTCCGTACTCTGCTGCAACGCCCACATCGCGGCGTAGCGGCCATTTTTGGCCAATAACTCAGTGTGCGCGCCACGCTCCAGAATGCGCCCCGCTTCCATCACCAGAATTTCATGCGCGTCGACCACCGTCGACAGGCGGTGGGCAATGACCAGCGTGGTTTTGTCGCGCGCAACGCTCTGCAATTCAGCCTGAATGGCACGCTCGTTGGCGCTGTCCAGAGCGCTGGTGGCCTCGTCAAAAATCAGGATCGGCGGATTCTTCAGCAGCGTCCGGGCGATCGCCACCCGTTGCTTCTCGCCGCCTGAAAGCTTCAGACCACGCTCGCCGACCACGGTGTCGTAGCCCTTGGGTGTGGCGGCAATGAAGTCATGGATGTGCGCCGCGCGCGCCGCCTCGACCACCTGCTCGTGCGTGGCGCCGGGACGGCCGTAAGCGATGTTGTAGTCGATGCTGTCATTGAACAAGACGGTATCCTGCGGCACGATGCCGATAGCCTGGCGCACGCTGGCCTGCGTCACCTGCTTGATGTCCTGCCCGGCAATCAGGATCTGCCCCCCTTGTACGTCGTAGAAGCGAAACAGCAGGCGCGCCAGCGTCGACTTGCCCGAGCCCGACGGCCCGACCACCGCGACGGTTTTGCCGGCGGGAATTTCAAAGCTGATGTCGTGCAGGATCGGCCGCGCCGCCTCGTAGGCAAAGCGGACGTTGCGAAACGACACGCCGGCGCTGGGCGGCGACGCCGCAGTACCGCCGCCCACCTGCAGGGGTAGCGCGCCGGGTTGGTCGGCGATCTCGCGGTCGCGGTCGATCAGGTAAAACATTTTTTCCAGATCGGTCAGGCCCTGTTTTATCTCGCGGTACAACACGCCCAGAAAGCCCAGCGGGATGTACAGCTGGATCATGAACGCGTTGACCATCACCAGGTCACCCAGCGTCATGCGGCCGTCGACCACCCCTTGCGTGGCGCGCCAGAGCATCAGCACCAGGCCGGTGGCAATGATCAATTGCTGCCCGGTATTGAGGATGCTTAGCGTCGTCTGGCTTTTCAGCGCAGCGCGGCGGTAGCGCTCCAGGTTGTCGTCATAACGGCGCGCCTCAAATTCTTCGTTGTTGAAGTATTTGACCGTCTCGTAGTTCAGCAGCGAGTCGATGGCGCGGCTGTGCGCAGTACTGTCGAGCTCGTTCATTTGCTTGCGGAACTGCGTGCGCCATTCGGTGACGATGACAGTGAAGACGATGTAGAGCAGCAATGCGGCAATGGTGATCCAGGCGAACCACGCGTCAAACTTGACCGCCAGCACACCCAGCACCAGCGCCACCTCGATCAGCGTCGGGAAGATGCTGTAGAGCGAAAAGCTGATCAGCGAGTGCACCGCGCGCGTGCCGCGCTCAATGTCGCGCGTCATGCCGCCGGTTTGCCGCTCCAGATGAAAGCGCAAACTCATGGCGTGCAGATGGCGAAACACCTGCAGGCTGATCGAGCGCGAGGCGCCCTCGGTGGCTTTGGCAAAGATCAGCTCGCGCAACTCGGCAAAAACCGTCGTCGACAAGCGCAGCAGGCCGTACGCCAGCAACAAGCCCAGTGGCACGACCAGCAATGCCTGCACCGTGACACCGGCTTTCGGGGTCATCGCGTCGACCAGTTCCTTGAGCAGGATTGGCACGCCAACGTTGGCCAGCTTGGCGCCAATCATGAATAGCAGCGCCGCAATCACCCGCCACTTGTATTGCCACAGGTAAGGAAACAGGCGCTGCAAGGTGAGCCAGTCAGAGCGCGGTGCCGGCGACGCATCGCTGGGGCCCCAGGAGGTAGAGCCGCTGCGGGCAGAAGAGTGGCGACGCATGTAGGACAATTCCAGGTAATTTTTTACCTGAGGATTGTGCCCATGTCTGCAAAGCCCCAAACGCCGCCCGCCGCGGTCACGCTGCCGGTCGACGAGAAGCTGGTTCTCAAGGTGATCCCGATGCCGCGCGACGTCAACGCCAACGGCGACATTTTTGGCGGCTGGGTGATGGCACAGGTCGACTTGGCCGGTGCCGTCATCGCCTCGCCTTACGCCGGTGGGCGCATGGCCACGGTGGCGGTCAACGAATTCATCTTCAAGCAACCGGTGCGCGTCGGCGACATCCTGAGCTTTTACGGCAAGCTGGTGCGCATTGGCCGCACCTCGATCACCGTCAAGATCGAGGTCTACGCCGAGCACTTCCGCGCCCAGGGCAACTACACCAAGGTCACCGAAGCGTCGCTCACCTACGTCGCCATCGACGACCTGGGCAAACCGCGCGAAGTGCCCAAATCGGCTTAGAACGTCAGGTCAGACAAAGCCCAGCCGCTTGGCCGCCGACAGCACCGTCACCACGTCGCGCGTGGCCGCGGTAAACGGTGTGTCGGGCGCCAACGCGTCTTCGGCCTGGGTGTAGCGGCCGTCGTTGATCAACTGCCCGACCTGACCGGCCACCTGGTGAAAGTGCGCGTGCTTGTTGATCAGCGTCACAAAGCTGGCGCGCTCGCGCAGGCGCTGGCCGTCGCCGTAGAGCCATTGCCCCAGACCACAACAATCGTCACGCGACAGGGTGGCGACGTCGACCTTGTCGCCTGCATCGATAGCGTCGCGCAGCTTGACCTTCCATTGGCGGTGTCCATCGATGATGGCGTCGACGTCGATGCCTTCGACCAGCGCTGCCGGCACCCCGGGCAAGCGGAACTCGTCAACCTGGGCGGCCATGCGCACCGCCGCACCGCGCAAGGTGGCCGCCTGCGACGCCACCTTTTCGACCAATGCGGCGTTGGCCTGGGTGTTGCTGTCGAGTTCGTGCACAGCGTCGCCAATTTGCCCAATGCCGATGCTTTGCTCACGCGCGCCGTTGGCCACCTCGCTGAGCAAGCCCTTGACCTGGTCGGCGTTGTTGACGATCTGCTGCATGTGCTCACTGGCCTGACGCACGATGTCGGTGCCTTTGGCCACTTCGTGGGTACTGCCGGTGATCAGTGTCTTGATTTCTTTGGCTGCCGCCGCGCTGCGCCCGGCCAGGGCCCGCACCTCGGCGGCGACGACGGCAAAACCGCGCCCCTGCTCGCCGGCACGCGCCGCCTCGACCGCTGCGTTGAGCGCCAGAATGTTGGTCTGAAAGGCGATGCCGTCAATGACGCCAATGATGTCGCCAATCTTTTGCGACGACGCATGAATGCGCGCCATGGTGTCGGCCACGTCTTGCGTCACCGCGCCGCCGCGGCTGGCGGTGTTGGCGTTGCCGCTGGCAATGCTTGAGGCTTTGCCGACCGAGTCAGCCGTCATCGCCACCGTCGACTTGGTTTGTTCCAGCGCCGCCGACGACTGCTCCAGCGCCGCTGCCGCCGACTCAGTACGCGCCGACAGGTCGGTCATGCCACCAGCGATGTCGGCGCTGGTCTGCACCACCACGTCGCTGGCCTGCTGGACTTGCTCAACCGTTTGCCGCAGCGCCAGCTGCATGTTGGCGAGTTCCTTGAGGATTGACGTCACTTCGTCGCGCCCGGGCGCCGTAATCGTGCCACGCAAATCGCCCATCGACACGGTAATCAGATGCTTGCGCACGGTGCTGAAGCCGCCTTGCATTGCCACAAAAAAGCCCATGCCCAAATAGGCCGCCACCAGCTGACTCAGCACGGTGACGGCCACCGCCAGCCACAGGTCTTGCTGCAAGGCGGCGCGACGGTCAGTCAGCATCGCTTCCAGCACGACCAGGTTATCTTCGACCTGTTTGAACTGGCCTTGCAATGTCTGATTGGTCTGTTTGACAAAGACAGCCACGTCACCCTGCAGCGCCGAGGCGCCCACCGGCACGTTGCTGCGCACCGTCTTGATCAGCGCCTCGGTCGACGCCACGGCACCGCGCGTCAGGCGTTGACCATAGTGCGGCGCGAAACTCTGCACCTTGTCCAGCGACACCTTGGCCTGCTGCACGTCACGCGCCAGGGTGGCCAGGTAACCTTCCAGGCGCGCGGCGTTGCTGGCGGTGATCTGCCCGCCTTTGAGCGCCGTGCGCACCAGACCACGAATCTCCACGGTGGTTTGAATCACATCGGGGGCGCGCAACAGCAGCGCCGACATCAAGTGGTAGCTGGCCAACTCGGGGTCCAGGGCCAGGCCAGAACCGTCGGTCACCGCGTCAAGCAAATCAGCCAGCGTGCGCGACACACCGATCATGCCCTGGTAAACCGCTTCAGGGTCGGCCTGGGCACCGGCCTTTGGTTGCGCCGCCTGAGCCGCTTGCACTGCCTGGCGCAAGGCGTCAAACGCATTCTCAACGTGCAGCGACTGGCCGACGGCCCCGTGGATGCTTTCGAGCTTCTTGAACGCATCGTCAAACGCCTGGCGCGCTTGCGGCAGTTGCTCGCCGCCCTCACCAAACGCCGCATTGCGCGACTGCTGGCGCCAGACACCCGCCAGGTCCATTGCCGGGTAGATGGCGCTGGCGTAGCGCACACCGGCCAGCTCTTGCGTCGCCGCTTCGATGCCTTGCGATTTGCTGGTCACCATGCCCCACAGCAGCCCCAACAGCGACACTGCCACAGCCGCCGCAATGATGACCATTTTGATGGGAAAGGTAACCTGGCACATCAGCTGCGCGGCGGGTTGCCAGAACGACCAGGACAAAAGCACGCTGACCCATTTATGCATCGACAGTCTCCACGACGTTATGCGCGAAATTGTAGACGGGGCAAGGCCGGCATCGACGCCACGGCCGAGCGTCAGCCGGACCGGTGACTACGTTTCAGGACACGATGTAGGCGGCCGAACCAGTCGACAGCAATTTGCCATCGGCACCGAGAAACTCCATACGCGTCGAGGCCACGCGCGAACCCAGACGCATGACCTCGGCGTGCAGCTCGAACCACTCGCCTATGCCCGGGCGCAGGTAGTCGACGCGCAAGTCGATCGTGCCCAGCTTGGCGAAGCGCTGCAGGCGCTGCGCCGGCGGCTCGTCCATGTGACGCGCGCCAATGGCCGCCATCACCGCCAGGCCGCCAAGTGCGTCAAGGCTGGCGCTGATGACGCCACCGTGAATGCGGTTGTAGGCGTAGTGGCCAACCAGTTCGTTGCGCATATCGATGCGCGCCTGCACGCGCTGCGCGGAGATGGCCGTGATGCGCAAGCCGAGCAGCTTGTTGAAGACGATCATTTCTTCAAAAATCTTCTTGACGCCGTCGATGAACTCGGGCTCAAAGGCGACTTCTGCGGGTGTAGTTTGACGTTGCGGCATGGCGTGGGGCAAAGAAAATTACTTGAAGCCGAAGGCGTTGCGGATCAGCGCCATCGACTGCGGGCTGTCCCACTCGCGCGCACCGACCACCTTGTGCAACACGCGCCCTTGCGCGTCGACCAGCAAGGTCAACGGCAGGTGGTCGGCACCGAGCATGTTTTCCAGCTCGAGCTGGCGGTCAATGTAGTGGTTCAGCGTGGCCTGGCTCTTGTGCAGGAAACCTTTGGCCGCTTGCGGGTAGTCGTCGGTGGAGATGCCAATGACGTTGAAGCGTTGGCCCAGGTCGGACCACGCCAGGCGCTCCAGGGAACCCATTTCGGCGATGCACGGCGGGCACCAGCTGGCCCAGACGTTGATGACCAAGGGCTTGCCGCGAAAGTCCGCCAATTTGCGGTCCGGGCCATTGAGCCCACGCATCATGGCGGGTCGCAGAAATGCGCCAACTTCAACCTCGCCCGGCGTTTTCGCCTGCGCGCCCAGCCCGCACGACAGCGCCAGCAGCAACACGGCAAAGAAACGCTTCATGCTGCCCTACCCGGCCTGCTGCAGCAGGATACGCAGGTCGGCAGCCGTCAGCTCAGGTTGGGTGCCGTAACGGGTGAACAGACGCAATTTGCCCTTGGTGTCGTAGACGTAGCTGCCGGCGGTGTGGTCCATGGTGTAACTGGTCGGCGTCGGGCCGTCGACTTTTTTGTAGTAGACCTTGTAGTCCTTGGCGATGGCGGTGAGCTGCTCGGGCGTCGGCACCAGCGCCAGAAAACTGGGGTCGAACGCGTGCATGTATTCCTTGAGCATCTCGGGCTTGTCGCGCGCCGGGTCAACGGTGACGAACAGACACTGCACGCGTTCACCCTCTTTGCCAAGCAGTTTGCGAATTGTGGCCATCTCGCTCATCGACGTCGGGCAGACGTCCGGGCACTGGGTGTAGCCAAAGAACATCATGACAATCTTGCCTTGGAAGTCGGCCAAGGTGCGCCGCTGCCCGTTGTGGTCGGTCAGGTCAAAACCTTTGGCGTAGTCGGCGCCAGTGAGATCAATGGCGGTGAACTGTGGGCGATTCGGAGAGCAAGCATAAAATTGACCTATAGCCCCCGTGTATAAAGCGCAGGTAGCTATTTTTTTTAGAGCATTTCTCTTGTTCATGTGGGCATCATAAACCGTTGGTGCGGCGCTCAGCCCAGCACATAGTGGTCGATCAGCAACGCCGCAAACAAGGCGCTCAGGTGAATCAGCGAAAAACGAAACGTCTTGCGCGCCAGCAGGTCAGAGTAGTCGCGCCACAACCAATAGGCGTGCAGGCAGAAGCCGGCGTTGAGGCCCAGCGCCACCAGCAGGTACAGCCACGAGCTCATGCCGTAGATGAACGGCAGCAGGCAGGCGGCAAGCAGGATCAGCGCGTACAGCAACACCATCAGCCGGGTGAATTCGCTGCCGTGCGTCACCGGCAGCATCGGCAGACCAGACTTGCGGTAGTCCTCCACGCGGTACAGCGCCAGCGCCCAGAAATGTGGCGGCGTCCAGAGAAAAACAATCAGGAACAGGATCAGTGCCTCCGGCCCCACCTGGTCGGTCATGGCGGCCCAGCCGAGCACCGGCGGCATGGCCCCGGAGGCACCGCCAATGACAATGTTTTGTGGCGTCATCGGTTTGAGAATCACGGTGTAGATTACCGCGTAGCCGATGAACGTGGCAAAGGTCAGCCACATCGTCAGCGCATTGACACCCCAGTACAGCAGCGCCGACCCGGCCGGGTCCAAGGCGGCAGAAAACAGCAGCGTTTGCCGGTCACCAAGCTGGCCGCGGGCGGTCGGCCGCCAGGCGGTGCGCTTCATCTTGGCGTCGATGCTTTTTTCGATGAGGCAGTTGAACGCCGCGGCCGCCCCGGCGACCAGCCAGATGCCCAGGCAGGCGGTCAACGCCACGGTCAAATCGTGCCACGACGGCAAGCCCGGCACAGCCAGCACCATGCCGATCAACGCGCAAAAGACGATCAGCTGAATGACCCGCGGCTTGGTCAGCCCATAGTACTGCGCCCACACGCTCATGCCCGGGCCCTCGTCAAAATCGACGGCTCAGGCAGAAGCTGCGTGCGGGGGTCGGGGCTGACGGCCAGCATCCAGACCAACAGCAGCAACAGCGCCGCCGCCCCGCCGGTGTGCAGCAAGGCTGCCAGCAGCGGCCAGCCCAAGACGACGTTGCTCAAACCAGTGGCTAACTGCAAGCCAATCAGGGCCGCCAACACGCGCGATGGCGCGCGCCACAGCCACAGCCGGTTCAGCCGCCAGGCCATTGCGGCCAGGGCGACCAAGACCAACCAGGCCACGAGCCGATGGGTGTAGTGGATCGCCGTCAGCGCGGCAAAGCTGATGACCTCGCCATGCCCGGTCATGCCCAGCGGGCGCCACAGCTCAAAGCCCTGGCGCCAGTCCATGTCCGGCCACCAGCGGCCCTGGCAGGTGGGAAAGTCACTGCACGCCAGCACCGCGTAGTTGGCGCTGACCCAGCCGCCCAGCGCCACCTGGACCACCAGCAACGCCGTCGTCCAAACCAGCCAACGTCGCGTCACCAACGACAAAGGGCGGTCGATGTTGCCGCCGTCACGGCGCACGACGGCCGCACACAGCAGTACCAGCAAGCCCAGCGCGCCAAGCAAGTGCAGCGTGACGATCGCCGGGAACAAGCGCATGGTCACCGTCAACGCACCAAAAGCCCCCTGCGCGCAGACCCATAGCAGGGTCAGCGTCGGCAACCACGGCCAGGCCGGCGGGATGTCTGGCGCCGCCGTGGCCGCGCGTTGCGCCAGCCACTGCCGCCACGACCAGCCGGTCACCACGACGATCAACGCACCAACGCCGGTGGCCAGGTAGCGATGCAACATCTCGATCCAAGCCTTGGCGTGCGTCACCGGACCGCTGGGCAGCGCCGCTTGCGCCGCAGCGATCGACTGCTGCGCGCCCAGCGGCGAGGTGTTGCCGTAGCAGCCCGGCCAGTCCGGACAGCCCAAGCCCGAATCGGTCAGGCGCGTGAAGGCGCCAAACAAAATCAGATCAAAGGTCAGGAACAGCGTCAGCACGCGCAAGGCCTGCAGCTTCTGCGCCGAGCCGCCGCCACGATGCCGCCACCAGACCCACGCGGTCGGCGCCAACGCAATCACGGCGCCGAGCAGCAACAGGCTGAGCACCGGCGTCCAGTCGTACAAGGCTTGCGTTGCCATCGGTCGGCCTGTTGGCGCTCAGCGCCCCGGTGCGTCCCAGGCGACCGAGGCACGCAGCAGGTGCTCCATGTCGCGCCGCGCCTTGGCCGCACCGGCAGTGTCGAACTGGCCGGGCAAGCGCATCATGGCGTTGCCCATCGGGTCGACGACAAAAATGCTGTCGGTCAGTGTCCCCTCCACCGCCGGCAACCACTGCTGCACGTCGTGTGGCGCGATGCGCAGCACGGTGGCGCGGTCTTTGAGCAGGGCTTGCTGCAGTGTCGCGTCGACCGGCGCGGCGTCGTTGATCAACCAGACCCAGTCGACGCGCTCCATGTCCTTGGCCAAGGTCAGGCGGAATTGACGCAGCATGACCAATTGTCTCTGGCAGGCTTGCGCGCAAGCGCCGCCGTCAACCTTCACCAACAACCACTGCCCCTGCAAGCGCGCCAGCGGTTGCGCGCTGCCGTCAAGCCGGAAAACGCTGGACTGCGGCATCGGCCGCACCGGTTCAATCAATTCGCCAAACGACGCTTCACCGTGCGGGCGCACCACGTAAAAAGTAAAGTAGGCCAGCAGTACCGGCATCGAGCACAGAAAGACAATGGCCAACAGCTTCAGTCGGCTGCTCAGCAACAGCGGGCGGGCGTCGCCCCCCGGCACCGGCAGCGAATGGACCGACAGCTCGAGCAACTCGTCGTGCGGTTCTGCGCTCATGGGTTAACCTTGCTCTTCACCGATGTCAGCAGATAAAAAATCAGCAAGGCCAGCGCCATGCCAAACCACTGGAAGGCGTAGCCTTGGTGCTTGGCCACGCGGTCCTGCGGCGGCTCCCAACGCCTGACCAGTCGGTCTTGCGCGTCATCCGCGTTCTGCAACAAGACCACCGGCTGAACCCGGTTGCCAGATTCGCTGGCGAAGCGCGCCAGGTCGACGCGCGGCCACAATTTGCGGTCCGGCGCCGTCTCAGGCATCAGAAAAAACTTTTTGGTCGACGGCACGTCGGCCAGACCGCGCACGGTGACCAGCCCCGCCGGCACATCGACCACCGGCAAGACACCACGGCCCAGGGTCCAGCCGACCCAGCCGCGGTTGACCAGGATGCGCACGGCGCTGCCGTCGATGCGTAACGGCGTGATGACGTGCACGCCGGGTTGGCCGTCGAGCTGCCGGTTGTCGACAAAAAATTGATGCTGCGCCTCATACACACCCTGCACGACGACCGGCGCGTTGCGCAAGGCCTCGGCGTCGACCAATGTGCCGTCGACGCGCGTCGCGCCCAGCGCGTGGCGCGCCTGGCGCAACGCCAGCTCGGCCGCCAGACGTTCACCCTTGCCGTGTTGCCAGACGCCCAGGCTGACAAAAATAGCCAGACCCAACAAGGTCGCCACCGTGGGGAGCCAACGAAACGCAAAACGCACGACAGTACTGTGTGAAGGTGAAAAAAAGCATAATCCCCGAACACGTTGAAACGAGGCACGCATGCTGAGCAAAATTTTAATTCTCCTGACACTGGCCCTGATTCTTGTCAGCCTATTCAGCGCCCTGGCGCTGCTCTACAAGAACGACGATCCATCCAAACGCAAACGCGTGGTGCAAGCGCTGACGGTACGTATCAGCCTGTCGATCGGCTTGTTCGTGACGCTGCTGACGAGTATTTACTTTGGCGTGATTCCGGGTCGGGGTTGAGGCGTCTGCGGAGCATAAAAAACCGCGCCGTGGCGCGGTTTTTTATGCTCGGAATGAATCAAAGAATGTAGACAAAAACAAAAAGAATCAGCCAGACCACGTCGACAAAGTGCCAGTACCAGGCGACGGCTTCAAAAGCAAAGTGGTTGTGCTCAGAGAAGTGCCCCTTCAAACCGCGACCGAGCATCACCAACAACATGATGGTGCCCAGTGTCACGTGAAAACCGTGGAACCCGGTCAGGATATAAAACGTGGCACCGTAGACCCCGGCGCCCAGCGTCAGGCCCATTTCAGAGTAGGCGTGCGCGTACTCAAATACCTGGAAGCCCATGAAGGTCGAGCCGAGAAGCACCGTCAGCAACAAACCAAAATTGAGCTGGAAGCGTTTGCCCTTGATCAAACCCCAATGC
>JBBIGT010000075.1:0-11225 GCA_037447395.1 Comamonadaceae bacterium
GCTTCATGACCGGTTTTGGCCTGAAGGCCAATGATGCCAAATCCAACGAGTTGTCTTCTACCGCTGAGACCGTTTGCGCCGGTGACACCGACGGCAACCAGGCCAAGGGCCAGACCGCCATGGAAAACTGCCTGCAAAAGAACCCTGACATCAACGTCGTCTACACCATCAACGAACCCGCTGCTGCTGGCGCTTTCAACGCGCTCAAGAAAGCCGGCAAGGACAAGGGTGTGATCATTGTGTCGGTCGATGGTGGCTGTCAGGGCATCAAGGACACCGCATCCGGCAAGATTGCCGCCACCAGCCAGCAATACCCGCTGCGCATGGCCAGCATGGGTGTCGCTGCCGGGGTGGAATACGCCAAGACCGGCAAAAAGGTTTCGGGCTACACCGACACTGGCGTGACGCTGATCGCCAACAAGGCCGTCGCCGGTGTCGACAGCAAGGACACCAAAGTCGGCCTGAACCTGTGCTGGGGTAACAAGTAACGCCACCGACCGCAGGAACCCAAGATGCCCACCACCCGCAAACCCGCCATTGCCTGGGGCGCCTTGGGCCCCTGGATCGCCCTGGCACTGACTTGTCTGTTTTTTTCCATCCAGACGGAACGCTTTCTGAGTGGCGAGAACCTCTCGCTGGTGTTGCAGCAGGTGATGGTGGTGGGCGTGCTGGCGATTGGCCAGACGCTGATCATCCTGACCGCCGGCATTGACCTGTCGTGCGGCATGGTCATGGCACTCAGCGGCGTCGTGATGACCAAGTTTGCCGTCGACTATGGCATGAATCCGTTGCTGGCCACCGGTTGTGGTCTGGCCGTGGCGACCGGCTTTGGCTTGCTCAACGGGCTGCTGGTCACGCGCATCAAGCTGCCGCCGTTCATCGTCACGCTGGGCACGCTCAATATCGCTTTTGCCATCACGCAGATCTACTCCGAGTCACAGACCATCACCAACTTGCCCGAGGCCATGACCACGCTGGGCAATACTTTTCAAATTGGCAGCACCGAAGTCAGCCTGGGCACGGTGACGATGCTGCTGCTCTACCTACTGGCCTGGTTCGTCCTGCGCGACACCGCGCCGGGCCGGCACCTGTACGCCGTTGGCAACAACCCCGAAGCGGCGCGCCTGACCGGCATCCGCGTCGACCGCGTGCTGCTCATGGTCTACGCGCTGGCCGGCCTGTTCTACGGCATTGCCGCCATGTTGTCGGTGGCGCGCACCGGTGTTGGCGACCCCAACGCCGGGCAAACGGAAAACCTCGACGCCATCACCGCGGTGGTGCTCGGCGGCACCAGCCTGTTTGGCGGGCGCGGCATCATTCTGGGCTCGCTGGTCGGCGCCGTCATCGTCGGCGTCTTTCGCAACGGCCTGACGCTGATGGGCGTGGCTTCGGTGTACCAGACGCTGATCACCGGCATTCTGGTGATCCTGGCGGTGGCGGCCGACCAGATGTCGCGCAAAGGAGCAAGGTGATGAACCACACGACACACCCCCCTTTGGTGATGCAGGCCAAAGGCCTGGTGCAACGCTACGGCCAGGTCACGGCGCTGGACGGCACCGACTTTGAATTGCGCGCCGGTGAGATTCTGGCCGTCATCGGCGACAACGGCGCCGGCAAGTCGTCGCTGATCAAGGCGCTGTCGGGCGCGGCGATTCCGACCGAAGGGCAAATTTTTCTGGACGGCCAAGCGGTGCATTTCAAGTCGCCGATCGACGCGCGGCGTGCCGGCATCGAAACCGTTTATCAGGACCTGGCCGTGGCGCCGGCGATGAGCATCGCCGAAAACCTGTTCCTCGGCCGCGAGATCGTCAAACCCGGACTGCTCGGCCAATGGCTGAAACTGATCGACAAAAAAGCCATGCTGGCGCAAGCCATTGCCCGCATGAACGACCTGAAAGTCGGCATTCGCTCGATGACGCAGGCGGTGGAAACCTTGTCGGGCGGCCAACGCCAGTGCGTCGCCGTAGCGCGCGCCGCGGCCTTCGCGCAGCACGTCGTCATCATGGACGAACCCACCGCCGCGCTGGGCGTGAAAGAAGGCAACATGGTGCTGGAACTGATCCGCCGCGTGCGCGACAAGGGCTTGCCGGTGATTTTGATCAGCCACAACATGCCGCACGTATTCGAGATTGCCGACCGCATCCACATCCAGCGCCTGGGCAAGCGCGCCGCCGTGGTCAACCCCAAGGTCATCAGCATGAGCGACACCGTAGCGGTGATGACCGGTGCCAAGACCGTCGACGAACTGCCCGCACAAGCGCTGGCTTGAGAGCGGCAAACCATGCTCAAAGGTATTCCCGCGCTGCTCACGCCCGAGCTGCTGAAAATCATGATGACCATGGGCCACGACGACGCACTGGTGTTGTGTGACGCCAATTTCACCGCCGAGCGCATCGCCGCCGGCCGGCCGGTGCTGCGCCTGCCGGGCGCGTCGATGCTGTCGACGGTGCAAGCCATCACCGCCTTGTTGCCGCTGGCGGCCGACGTACCGCATCCGGTGGCGTTCATGGCGGTGAGCGGTCAACGCGACGGCTATCGTTCGGCGCTGCAGCGCGAGGTGCTTGCGGTGCTTGACAGAGAAATGCTCCGCAGCCAAAGCGCAGAAAGTATAGAGCGCTATCAATTTTATGAACGCGCGGCGACCGCGTTCGCCTTTGTCGTCACCGGCGAGCTGCAACCGTTTGGCAACTTCATCCTGCGCAAAGGGGTCATCGGCGAAAATCTGCGCCCATGACCGCGACATTGACCGCCCCGTTAGCCGGCCTGACCGCCGCGCCGCCCCTGCTGCGCCCGCGCGGCTCCAACCATGTGGGCATGCGCCAGTTCAACGAACGCGTCGTGCTGCAGGCGATCCGGCTCAACGGCAGCTTGCCGAAAGCCGCACTGGCGCGGCTGACTGGCCTGACGGCGCAAACCATCGGTCTGATCACGACCCGGCTGGAAGTCGACGAGCTGGTCGTCAGGCAGCCGGCGCTGCGCGGGCGCATTGGTCAACCGTCGGTGCCGCTGGCGCTCAACCCGGACGGCGCGTTTTCCATTGGCATCAAGATTGGCCGGCGCAGCGCCGACTGGGTGCTGGTCGACTTTGCCGGCGCCGTGCGCCAGCGCCAGAGCCTCGACTACGCCTTCCCCGACGCCACCACCCTGCTGCCCGAAATGGCCCGGCGCCTGACCGCCTTGCACCTGGCGTTGGGGCCGCTCAAAGACCGACTGGTCGGCGTTGGCGTGGCCGCACCGTTCCAGCTGGGTGGCTGGCACCGCATGCTGGGTCTGTCAGAGACCCAGTCGCAGCGCTGGAACGATCTGGACCTGCGCACTCAGGTGCAGGCCATGACCGACGTACCGGTGAGTTTTGCCAAAGACACCGCAGCCGCCTGCGTCGCCGAGCTGGTGGTCGGGCGTGGTCGCGACCTGAAAAATTTTCTCTACCTGTTCGTCGACACTTTCGTCGGCGGCGGGCTGGTCATCAACTCGCACCTGCACGGCGGCGTGCACGGCAACGCCGGCGCGGTGGCGTCGCTGCCGCTGGCACTGGCCGCCTGCGCGCCTAGCGCCAGCGACGCTGGCGGCGCCGACCTGCCCGCGCAACTGATCAGTCAGGCGTCGTTGTGGGAACTGGAGCAACGCCTGATCAAGCACCAGCTCGACCCGCACGCCGCCTACGACGAGCGCGCCCTGGGCGACGACTATGCCGCGCATACGCAAGCCTGGGTCGACCAAGCCGCCGGCGCACTGGCACAGGCCGTGGTCAGCGCCACCGCGCTGCTCGACATTGACGCGGTGGTGCTCGACGGGGCGTTCTGCCGCGCCTTGCAGACACAGCTGATTGCCGCCACGCAAAGCGCGTTGAACCGCTACAACTGGGAAGGCCTGTGGCGCACGCAACTGATCGCCGGCCAAGTTGGCCCCGAGGCGCGTGCGCTGGGTGGCGCGTTGCTGCCACTGCACGCCAACTTTGCCCCAGACCAGGATTTGTTTTTAAAGACGGGTCGCTGAAGCCGCCTGGCGCCGACTCTTCCAGGCACCCAACAACACCACCAGGCCCGGAATCAAAATCATCGCCCAGATGATCTTGTCCAGGTGCAGTTTCACCCACGGGATGTTGCCGAAAAAGTAGCCGACGGTGACGATGCCGCCAACCCACAGCGTGCCGCCAACGACGTCGAACAGCGTGAAGCGGCTGCGCGTCATTTGCGCCACGCCAGCGACAAACGGCGCAAAGGTGCGCAAAAACGGCATGAAGCGCGCCGCCACGATGGTGATGCCGCCGTATTTTTCGTAAAACGCGTGCGCCTGATCAAAGGCTTTTTTGTTGAACCAGCGCGAGTCTTCCCACTGGAACACCTTGGGGCCAAAGTAGCGGCCGATGGTGTAGTTGGACTGGTTGCCCAGAATCGCCGCAGCCAACAACAGCGCCACGCTCGCCGGGTAGCTCATCAGCCCGACGCCACACATCGCACCGACCACGAACAGCAACGAGTCACCCGGCAAAAACGGCATCACCACGACACCGGTTTCGACAAAAATAATCAGAAAAAGCAGCGCGTAGACCCAGGCGCCATAGTTCTGCACGAACACCTCCAGATGCTTGTCCACGTGCAAGATGAAGTCGATGAGCGCCATGAAAATGTCCATGGGGCCGCATTATCCACGGCAACCGTCTCGTCTAATGACTCATTAATTTTTCGTTAATTATTGCTGCACTTGACGCAGATCAGCGTTTACCACGCAAAAACATTAGGGTAAACCCTAAGTCACTCCTACAATTTTTCCATCTTTCAAAAGGAGTTGGACTATGGACATCCTGTTGCAAGTTGCCGTCATCCTGGTGTGCCTGTTTTACGGTGCGCGCAAAGGCGGCGTGGCGTTGGGGCTGCTCGGCGGCATTGGTATCGTCATCATGACGTTTGTGTTTGGCCTGAAGCCCGGCAAGCCGCCGGTCGACGTGATGCTGACCATCATCGCCGTGGTGGCCGCATCGGCCACCTTGCAAGCCTCAGGCGGGCTCGACGTGATGCTCAAGGGCGCCGAAAAAGTATTGCGGCGCAACCCCAAATACGTGTCGATCCTGGCACCGTTCACCACCTGCGTGCTGACCATGCTGTGCGGCACCGGCCACGTGGTCTACACCATGCTGCCGATCATTTACGACGTGGCGATCAAAAACGACATCCGCCCCGAGCGGCCGATGGCTGCCGCCAGCATTTCGGCGCAGATGGGTATCCTGGCCAGCCCGGTATCGGTGGCGGTGGTGGCGCTGGTGGCCTTTTTGGCCAAGGCACCTGTTGACGGCCATGTCATTGACTTTGTGCAGGTGCTCTCGATCACCATTCCGTCCACGCTGGCGGGCGTGTTGATGATTGGCATCTTCAGCTGGTTTCGCGGCAAGGACCTGGACCAAGACCCCGAATTCCAGGCCCGCATTGCCGACCCGGAGCAACGCAAATTCATCTATGGCGACAGTGCCACACTGATGAACAAGAAGCTCAGCCGCGACCAATGGACGGCGATGTGGATTTTTGTTGCTGCGATTGCCTTGGTCGCTTTCTTGGGCGCTTTCCCGGCACTGCGTCCGGTGTTTGGTGACAAGCCGCTGTCGATGGTGCTGACCATTCAGATGTTCATGCTGCTCGCTGGCGCATTGATGATCATTTTCACCAAGACCGACCCGTCGATCATCGGCAAGACCGAGGTGTTTCGCGCCGGCATGATCGCCGTGGTCGCGGTATTTGGCGTCGCCTGGATGGCCGACACGGTGTTCGAGTCACACCTTCCCGAGCTGAAAGCCGCCCTGACCGAGTTGGTCAAAACCCAGCCCTGGACCTATGCCATTGCCCTGCTGCTGGTGTCCAAACTGGTGAACTCGCAAGCGGCTGCGGTGAGCGCCATGGTGCCGGTGGGTTTGGCCATTGGCGTGCCCCCGGGCTATGTGGTGGCCTACGCCGCCGCAGCCTACGGCTACTACATCTTGCCGACCTACCCCAGTGACCTGGCAGCGATCCAGTTCGACCGCTCGGGCACCACACGCATCGGCAAATACGTCATCAACCACAGCTTCATTCTGCCGGGCCTGATCGGCGTGGGCACCTCTTGCGCGGTGGGCTATGTGCTGGCGGGGCTGGCTGGCTTGATCTGACCCACGCAGTACCCCGATGGTGATCGTTTGCGCCGGGGGGCAGCCCGTAAAATCCGCGGGTGAATGACACCCTGCCCGCCCCGCTGAATCCGCCCCGCCGCCCCATCTGCGAACTGCCTGACGAACTGATCAGCCAGATCGCCGCCGGCGAGGTGGTGGAGCGCCCGGCCTCGGTGGTGCGCGAGCTGCTCGACAACGCGCTGGACGCCGGTGCCACGCAGATCACCGTGCGGCTGCTGGCCGGCGGCGTGCGGCTGATCAGCGTCGAAGACGACGGCTGCGGCATCCACCCTGAGGAATTGCCCATTGCCCTCAAGCGCCACGCCACCAGCAAGATCGCCAGCCTCTCGGATCTGGAATCAGTAGGCACCATGGGCTTTCGCGGCGAAGCGCTGGCCGCTATCAATTCAATTGCTGACTGCGCTTTTATATCAAGGGCTACAGCCCAAAACAATGCTTATTCCCTGAACGGCCAAACGGGCGAGCTGAGAGCCGCCGCACGCGCCGTCGGCACGACGGTCGAAGTCAAAGAGCTGTTTTTCTCAACACCGGCGCGGCGCAAGTTCCTGAAAACCGACGCCACCGAGCTGGCACACTGCATCGACGCCGTGCGCCGCCACGCGCTGGCGCGCGCCGACGTCGGCTTTGCCATCTGGCACGACGGCCGGCTGGTCGAGCAATGGCGCCGCTGCGGCGCGCGCGATCATCTGCCGGCCATCGAACAGCGCCTGGCCGACGTGCTGGGCGCCGACTTTATTGAACGCTCGGTCTGGGTCGACTTCTCCAGCCGTGGCGCTGCCAGCACCCATACCGCGGTGCCGCAAGTCAAAGTCTGGGGCCGTGCCGGCATTCCAGACGCCGCGCGCAGCCGTGCCGACCAGCAATTCTGTTACGTCAACGGCCGTTTTGTGCGCGACAAGGTTGTCACCCACGCGGCGCGCAGCGCGTATGAAGACGTGCTGCACGGTCAACGTCAACCGGTGTATGTGCTGTATGTCGAGATCGATCCAGGGCGCGTCGACGTCAACGTGCACCCGACCAAGATCGAGGTGCGCTTTCGCGACAGCCGCGAGGTGCATCAGGCGGTACGCCACGCTGTTGAAGCGGCGCTGGCGGCGCCGCGCGCTGGCCACGGCGTCGCGCTAGGCTTGGGCGTGGCGCCGCTGCCGCAGACGCAGTCGTTGGCACAGCCGCCGTCCGACGCGGCGAGCCAAAGCCTCGTGTCGGCAGCGGACTCAGTCACGGACTCAACGACCGACTTGGCCGTCGACCCGCGTTTGCAGTCCACGCCATTTTTTGCAAAAAATGTGCCTCCAGACCAGGTGCGATATGCGCAATCAGCTCTTTATTTTGAAGCGCAAAACGGCCACCGCGTGAGCGACATCGGCGCGCTTTGGCAACCTGAGCACGGCCTGCCTGTGGCCAGCGCGGGCAATCCCGCCAGCCCTTTGCACGGTGCAACGACTGGCGCATCCAGCACGCCCACCGACTTCGGCGCACAGGGCGCGATGGACGTGGGTGTCGGCGGCGCAGAGGCGTCACCGTGGCCGCTGGGACGGGCGCTGGCGCAACTGCACGGCGTCTACATCCTGGCCGAAAACGCGCAAGGGCTGGTCATTGTGGATATGCACGCGGCGCACGAGCGCATCGTCTACGAGCGCCTGAAAGCGCAGTGGCAGCAGACGCAAAGCGCATCGGCCGACGCGCCATCACGCCTGCCCAGCCAGCCGCTGCTGATTCCCGCCACCTTTGCCGCCACGGCGCTGGAGGTGGCCAGCGCCGAATCGCACGCCGAAACGCTGGTCCAGCTGGGCCTGGAGATCACGCCGTTTTCTGCCAAGACGCTAGCCGTGCGCGCCGTACCAACCACGCTGTCGCAAGGCGACGCGGTCGAGCTGGCGCGCAGCGTGCTGGCCGAACTGGCGCAGCACGACGCCAGCACGGTGATCGCCCGCGCGCACAACGAGTTGCTCGGCACCATGGCTTGCCACGGCGCGGTGCGCGCCAACCGACGCCTGACGCTCGAAGAAATGAACGCGCTGCTGCGCCAGATGGAAGCGACCGAGCGCAGCGACCAGTGCAACCACGGTCGCCCGACCTGGCGGCAGATCAGTGTGCGCGAGCTCGACACTCTGTTCATGCGCGGGCGATAAGCATAAAAATAGCCTCTAGCCCTTATAGATAGTGCGCGATTAGCTCTTATTTTGATAACACCCCTGCACCACCTTTACCGCTACCCGGCGGCGCGCCAGCGGCTGCAAACCGAGCTGCGCGGCTTGTGGCAACTGGCCTGGCCGATTCTGGTCGGGCAACTAGCCACCGTCGGCATGGCCGTGGTCGACGTCGCCATGGCCGGGCACGCCTCGGCACAAGACCTGGCCGGCGTGTCGATCGGCGTGTCAGTCTGGAACATGCTGATGCTGGCCTTGATCGGGCTGATGATGGCCGTCAGCCCGGTGGTGGCGCACCACGTCGGCGCCGGTCGGCACGCTGAAATTGCCTCCGACGTGCGTCAGGGCTTGTGGCTGGCGCTGGGTGCCGGCGCCGTCGCGCTGGTCTTGGCCAACGTGGCGGTGCTGGCCTTTGACGCGATGCAGCTGGAGCCCTACGTACACGATCTGGGCGTGCGTTTCGTGCGCGTCACCAGCGCCGCGCTGCCCCTGTTTGCGCTGTACCGCGTGCTTTACGGCTACAGCACCAGCCTGAACCAGACCAAGCCGCTGATGCTCATAGCGTTGGCGTCGCTCGCGCTTAACGTCGTCGTCAACGCGTTGCTGGTGTTTGGCACGCTGGGCTTTCCGCGTCTAGGCGGCCTGGGCTGCGCCTGGGCGACGTTGATTACCGTCGCCTTCAACTTGGCCGGACTGCTGGCCTGGATGCGCCGCAGCCCGGCGTACCGCGCCACCTGGCCGCTGGCGCACTGGGAGCCACCGCGCTGGGCGCCGATCAAGACGCTGCTCAAGCTCGGCCTGCCGATCGGCATCACCTACTTCGCCGAGACCAGCGCATTCAGCCTGATCGCGCTGCTGATCGCCGGTTTTGGCAGCACCGAGGTCGCAGCGCATCAGATCGCGCTCAATTTCAGCTCGGTCGTGTTCATGGTGCCGCTCAGTCTGGGCCTGGCGCTGCTCACGCGCGTGGGCCACTCGCTGGGCGCGGCAGAGCCGGTGCGCGCGCGTTACCAGGCATGGGTCGGCGTCGGCACCGGGCTGGCGTTTGCCAGCGTCTCGGCGCTGCTGATCGTGCTGCTGCGCACGCCGATTGCTGCCGCCTACACCGACGACGCCGCGGTGATCGCTTTGACCGCGCAATTGCTGCTGCTGGCGGCGCTGTTTCAGCTGTCCGACGCAACGCAAGTGATCAGCGCCTGTGCCGTGCGCGGCTACAAGGTCACGCGCGCGCCAATGGCCATCCACCTGACCGCCTTCTGGGTGTTTTCTCTGCCGCTGGGTTACCTGCTCGGGCGCGCACCAAACTGGGCGCCGCTGGCACCGGCGCAGCCGTTGGGCGCCGCTGGGTTCTGGATCGCGCTGGTGGTTGGGTTGACGGTCGCCGCCGCGGGCTTGGTCATCTTGTTGCGCCACGTGGCGCGGGTGCGCATCGCCACGTCGGCGCCGGCCAACTGATTTACCGAAGTTTCAGCCAGTCTTCCATCTCGGCACCGGTGGCGACCACCGAGTTGCCTGACTGCTCAATCACCGGCGCAGTGTGTCCCAGCGGTCGGCAATGCGGGCATCAATGGTGAGCATGCGGCCGACGAAGTAATTGGGCAGCGCCACTGCCAGCCCGTCGAGCAATTTCTGGCGGCGCGGCAGATCTTCCAGGCGCTCAATGCCCGTGCGAATTTCTCCCAGAGTCAGCACGCTCAAAAAAAGGGACTGCCTGGGACGGTTCTGCATCCACAACACAACCCGTTCATCGGGTTGTTTGCGCCGTAGTTCGGACAGGACGTTGGTATCGATCGGGTAACTCATGCCGAGCTTGGAGTTCCGATTCAGAACACGATGTTGCGCGGCAAACTGTCATTGCGCTCGAACGCAATGTCGTCCTGATCGGCGAGCGGTGAATTGCGCATGAAGTTGACCAACGACTCACTGTTGCCACTGAGTCGGTCGAACAAATCGCGTGACACGACCACTGCAACCGAACGTCCGTGCACGGTGATTTCTTGTGGTCCGTCGTCAGCAGCACGTTTCACAACATCAGAAAACCGGGCTTTTGCGGCCTGCAATTGCCATGCTTGCATGGGAAACCTCCCAAGTGTGCAAATCTGACCAGAAAGGTCAGAAATAAGCCGAACTTTAACCGGTAGTCAGACTTCCTGATCGGGTGCAGGCAACAGCACGATTTCCAGGGACCAACAATGGCATGTACAGGAGCAAACGCCTTGGAGCCTGACGCTCGTGGCCAGAGACCGCCCAGAAGCATGAAACGATGGCCATCCCGCGTAGGGCGGGCTTGCAGCCCGCCAAGCCAGACCGACTGAAGTCGACCCTACGAACACCATCGCTGCAGTCGCGCATGGGTGTTGTTTACGTTATCGGCCACCCTAACTTTTATGAACTCTGGGCACCCTTGGGACACGAAAGGGCGTCACAAGCGAGCCTCCAGTATCAGGCCCAAAATCGCACACGGACCTTGAACAATGTCTCGTCACTGCGAGCGAAGCGTGGCAGTCTCTGGCTTCATCGCGCCATGTGGCAAAGCGCCGGGCTAGCGCAACTTCAGCCGGTCGTCCATCTCGGCAACCGTGGCGACCACCGAGTTGCCTGACTGCTCAATCGCCTGCAGCAGGTTTTTCTCAAGCTGGTCAACGCGCGCGGTCAAGGCGGTGAAGCGCGACGCTTCAGCCTCGTCGGCCAGTTTGCGGTTAGCCGCCAGTTCTTTGGCGTGGGCGCGGGCGTCAAACATGACGGTGGTCTGCAGGTACAGCACGTAAACCAGAAACAGCGCGATCAGGAAAACGACCAGCCCGAGCATGATCAGACCCAGCGGCGCCTGCACGTCGGCCACGCCCAGGTTCAGCGCCGTCGGCTTGACGATCACCTCCCAGTTCAGCATCGCAAAACCGCCGACGGCAATGAACACC